>NZ_CP019044.1:3255000-3357577 GCF_001953055.1 Salaquimonas pukyongi
CGGCAGCCAACCGGCTTGAGCATCGCCTGTCTGGCGCCGATGCAAATCCCTATTTTGTTCTGGCTGCAGTCCTGGGCGGCATGCTCAAGGGCCTTGAAGAGGGTAAGGCACCACCGGATCCCATCGAGGGCAGTGCCTACAAAATGAAATTGCCGACGCTTTCCGATGACATGGACGATGCGATTGAGGATTTCGAGAAGTCGGACTTTATCGCCGATATTCTGGGCAGGGAATTACAGCGCATCTACGCGGAAGTGAAGAAGGTCGAGTTCACCGAATTCATGAACGAGATCACCCCGCTGGAGCGCTCGACCTATCTGTAAGCCGCACGAGGTCAAACAGGTCAGTCCGCCGAAACCTCGATTGTTACCTTGTTGGGAAAAAACGCGGCAAGACCGGCAAGTTCCAGCACTTCGTCATAAGGCGTTTCATAGGCCCATACGGCGTTGTCGATTTCGTGCTCGCCGATCTTCAGGTTCCAGTAGCGCGCCTTGCCCTTGAACGGGCAGCGCGTGACATGGTTTGACGGTGTCAAAAGCTGTTCGTTGATGTCGTCGAACGGAATATAATAGGCCGGTGCGTGATTGGTCTCCTCAACCACAACCGCAAACCGTGTTTCGGCAACCGGCTTTCCATCGGCATGAACGCAAACCTTCCCCCGGTGAAGACGGGTCGTCACCTGATGTTCGGGGTGTGATTTGAAACCCGGTGCCGGGTTTGTCTCGGGAAACATGCAGCCGACTCCTCCGGTGCACCATTGCGCCTCAAGCCAGCCGGCATGATGCTGGTAAACGGCCGGATTGGCAAGCGCTGCGTGGTAAGCTGTGTTCACAACGCGGTGCAGCTTTCTGTTTGCAAAAAGGGAAGTTCAGTGCGCCTCATCCCAGTTATCGGCGGCTTTGGCATCCACCTGCAGCGGTACTTTGAGCTCCAGAGCCGGAAAAGGTGCGTCTTCCATCACCTTGCAAATGACCGGCAGACAGGCCTCTACCTCGCTTTCCGGCATTTCGAAAATCAGTTCATCATGCACCTGCAACAGCATGCGGGCCGACAGGCCCGCCTCCTCGATGGCCGCATCCATGCGGATCATGGCACGCCGGATGATATCTGCTGCCGAACCCTGGATCGGTGCGTTGATGGCCGCACGTTCGTTGAAGGCCCGCATCTGCGGATTGGAAGCCTTGATCTCCGGATAGTGCGCGCGCCGCCCGAAGATCGTCTCCACATAACCATGCTCGCGGCAGTTTCGCTTCGTCTCCTCCATATAGTCCTTGATGCCAGGAAAGCGCTCGAAATACTTCTTGATGTAATCGCTGGCCTCCGAGCGTTCGATGCCGAGCTGGTTGGCAAGGCCGAAGGCGGATATGCCGTAGATAATGCCGAAATTGATGGCCTTCGCCCGCCGCCGGACCATCGGGTCCATGCCTTCAACCGGCACGTTGAACATTTCCGAAGCCGTCATCGCGTGGATATCGAGACCGTCGGCGAAGGCCTGGCGCAATTGCGGGATATCCGCGATGTGGGCAAGCACGCGCAGTTCGATCTGTGAATAATCGGCGGAGACCAGCTTGTTGCCCTGCTCTGCAACAAAGGCCGTCCTGATCCGTCGTCCTTCCTCGGTTCTGATCGGGATGTTCTGCAGGTTCGGCTCGGAAGAAGAGAGCCGCCCGGTCGACGTTGAAGCCATCGCATAGGAAGTGTGGACCCGGCCGGTGCGCGGATTGATGTAATCCGGCAAGGCATCGGTATAGGTCGATTTCAGCTTGGTAAGCTGCCGCCAGCCGACAATCTTGCGTGGCAGTTCATGGCCCTCGGCGGCAAGGTCGTCCAGCACCTGGGCGGAAGTTGACCACTGACCGGTTTTCGTCTTGCTGGCGCCGGGCAGGTTGAGCTTTCCAAATAGAATATCACCCAATTGCTTGGGCGAACCGATATTGAAGGTCTCGCCCGCAAGTTCGTAAATTTCCTGTTCAACGCTGGCTGCTGCCTGCCCCAGTTCCCCGGACAGACGGGAGAGAATTTGCCGGTCGACGGAAATGCCCCGCTGCTCCATGCGTGCCAGCACATCGGCAAGCGGCCGCTCAAGCCGCTCATAGACGCTTGCAAGGCCCTCGGCGGCAAGCCGTGGTTTCAATACCTGCCACAGCCTCAAGGTAACGTCCGCATCCTCGGCGGCATATTCAGTGGCCTTGGCAATGTCCACCTGTTCGAAGGTTATCTTCGATTTGCCTGTGCCGGTCAGCGACTTGTAGGTGATGCATTCATGCCCAAGCCAGCGTCTGGCGAGATCGTCCATGCCGTGGCCGCCGCGGCCCGCATCCAGCACGTAGGACAGCAGCATGGTATCGTCAAAGGGCGTCAGCTCAATGTTGCGCTCGGCAAAAATCAGCCAGTCATATTTCATGTTCTGGCCGATTTTCAGGATCGCGCTGTCTTCCAGCATTGGCTTGAGCAGGCGCAGGGCATCTGTCTCCTCAAGCTGCCCTTCGCTGCGGCCGCCGCCCAGAAGGTCACCGCTTCCCTCGGTATGGGCAAGCGGAATGTAGCAGGCCTTGCCCGGAGCGGTCGCCAGCGAGATACCAACCAGTTCTGCCTGCATGGGATCAAGCGATGTGGTTTCGGTATCAACGGCAACAAACCCGCCCTCCCTTGCAGCTTCAACCCAACCGTTCAGCGCGTCTTTCGTACGGACTGTTTCGTAGACGGAAGCATCAAACTCGCCGGCAATGGCGGCTTCTGCCCTGGCCTGTACCAGGCCCTGGGGCGTCCATGTACCGCCGCTTTCTCCGGCTCCACCCGTTCCGGCCTTTCCGCTGCCATCGGAATCGGGACCGCGCATTTCCTCCCAGATATCCGAGGTCACGGCCGCCGGCTCGACCGCTGCAAGGTCGGTTTCGGTGACCTCACCGACTTTTCGCGTCAGCGTGGTAAATTCCATCGCTTTGAGAAAGGCGACCAGTTTCGGCCCATCGGTTGCTTCCAGCACCAGCGCGTCCAGCGGCACTTCCAGCGGTACATCGTCCACCAGCGTGACCAGCTTCTTGGAGATGCGGGCAAGGTCGGCATGCTCGATAAGGTTCTCGCGCCGCTTGTTCTGTTTTATTTCGCCGGCCCGTGCGAGCAGGGTTTCCAGATCGCCATACTCCTCCAGCAGTTGCGCTGCCGTTTTCGGTCCGATCCCTGGAACGCCGGGAATGTTGTCGGTGGAATCCCCTGACAGCGCCTGCAGGTCGATCATCTTCTCCGGTGGTACGCCCCATTTCTCGATCACTTCCGGCACACCCATCTGCCGGTCCTTCATGGAATCATACATTGAGACGTTTGGGCCGATGAGTTGCATCAAATCCTTGTCGGAGGAAATAATGGTCACATCACCCCCCGCCCTGGTCGCCTCCTTTGCATAAGTGGCAATCAGGTCGTCGGCCTCATAGCCCTCGGTCTCGATACAGGGCAGGTTGAAGGCGCGCGTTGCCTCCCGGATCAGACCGAACTGAGGCCGCAGGTCTTCCGGCGGTTCGGAACGGTTTGCCTTGTATTCAGGAAATATCTCGTTTCGAAAGGTCTTCGACGAATAATCGAAAATCACGGCAAAATGCGTCGGCACCACGCCAACCGATGTATCGCGCGCTTCCTGCAACAGCTTCCACAGCATGTTGCAGAACCCGGAAACAGCCCCCACCGGCAAGCCATCCGATTTTCGGGTGAGCGGCGGCAGGGCGTGATAGGCACGAAAAATATAGGCCGACCCGTCGACCAGAAAGAGGTGATCACCCGATTTCATTGGCTGGTTCTCGCTCGCGAACAGGAATTGTCCGCCGGCACGATTGCCCAGCCCAATGGGAAATGCAAGGCTGGCAAACCCGATGGAACGGCACTGCTGACACTTTGCAAAGGGGGGCTGCAAGGATGCCCAAACAGGTTGAGTTTTATTTTGATATCGTCAGTCCGGCGAGCTACCTCGCCTGGACGCAGATGCCGGAGTTTGCTTCCCGAACCGGCGCTGAAATTCTTTATCGCCCGTTCTTTCTTCCCGGCCTTTTCAAGACGGCCGGCAGCTCCAGCCCCATCACGGTTCCCAACAAGGGCAAGTGGCTGTTTGAGGACCTTTCGGCCTGGGCCCGGCGCTATGGCGTACCCTTTCGAATGAACAGCCGGTTTCCCATGTCGTCCCTTACGGCCATGCGCGGCCTGATCGCCTGGCAGGACAAGCCCGAATTCAAGGATTTGGGCAATGGATTTTATCAGGCCATGTGGGCCGATGACCGCGATATCACCGATACGCAGGTGATTGCGGAAATTGCCCAGGAAGCGGGCATCGATGCACAGGATTTTGCCGCTGCCGTTCAGGATCCCGCCGTCAAGCAGCAGGTGTTTGACATCAACGAACAGCTGGCAGCTCGCGGAGCATTTGGCGCGCCGACCTTTTTCGTTGGTGAAAAAATGTTCTGGGGACAGGACAGGCTCGACTTTGTCGCTGAAGCACTGGCCGAAACGGGGTAAGTGCCCGCTTATGTTCGCTGGATGTCGGCCTGGATATCAATCGGAAATGCGACGGACCGGGCGATAAAACAGAACTCATGGATGCGTTCATGAATCGCATAGGCCTCATCGAGATTGCCCTCTGAAACCGTAATCACAGGGCGCAGCGTGCAGGAGACAAACCGGCCCTTGCCCGAAGGTTCCATTTCGCCTTTCGCAACGGGATTGTCTTCATAGCTTTCAATGACGATCCCCAGATTGCTGGCCAGATGAAGGAACCACAGCATGTGGCAGGAAGCGACGGCTGCCAGCAGCAGGTCTTCTGGATTGTATTTTTCAGCATTGCCGCCCAGCAGAGGATCGTTGGAACAGGAAATGACCGGCTTGCCTTCTCCTTCAAGGTTCCAGTTGCGCTCATACCCCTTATAGGCCCGGGTGCCCTCTCCGCGATTGCCGGTCCATCGGATCGTGGTGGTATAATCATGCACGCTTTTCATCGTCTCTCCCCAGTCACCCCGCCCGGTCGCGAATAGTTTTCCACAGGCACTTGAAACGCTCCCAGAGTGTTCACATTTCTGTCACGGGCCAGTGGTTGATTGGCCTTGCCGGAACGCCCGTCCCCCGCGTTCCGCATTGATCGCAGCCCGGCTCCAAACCCGGGTATCGCGAACCAGGCCAGGGCTGTGGCCGCTTTTCCCACCCGCCGCAGGCGGCGCAGCCCTGGGCCAGTTTCTTCCATAAACCAGTATTCTGTCGCCGCTATGCCCTTGTACGGATTTTTATGCCGGGGCAGTGTCCTGCTGCGTTTTCACAGCGGCAAGTTGGAGGTTTTATGTCATCCTTGCAGAATGTACTCGATCGTATTGACCATGATCTTGAACCGGCGACCGACCGGCTGTTCGATCTGCTTCGCATTGAAAGCATATCCACGGACCCTGCCTATCGCAAACATTGTGCCGATGCGGCTGCCTGGCTGGTCAGGGATCTCAAATCGATCGGGTTTTCCGCAAAATCGGTCAAGACACCGGGGCATCCCATGGTGGTCGCCAAGCATCACAAGGCGAAAGGCGCACCGACGGTCCTGTTTTACGGCCATTATGACGTACAGCCGGTTGACCCCCTGAGCCTGTGGGACAATCCACCGTTCGAACCCAAAATCATCAAGGGAAAAGGCGGCGCAAAGCAGATCATTGGCCGCGGAACGGCAGATGACAAGGGGCAGCTCATGACCTTTGTCGAGGCCTGCCGGGCATGGAAGACGGAAACCGGCAATCTGCCCCTGAACGTCACCATATTGTTCGAGGGCGAAGAGGAGTCGGGTTCTCCATCCCTCATTCCTTTCCTCAAAGACTACAAGAACGAGCTGAAGGCCGATGTGGCACTGGTTTGCGATACTGGCATGTGGGACGAAAAAACGCCGTCAATCACGACGGCGCTGCGTGGCCTCGTCGGCGAGGAGGTTACCATTCATGCTGCCGACCGCGACCTGCACTCCGGCATGTATGGTTCGGCGGCCCGCAACCCAATTCATGTCCTCGTCGAAATCCTGGCCGGCCTTCGGGACACAAACGGCAAGATCACCCTGCCTGGATTTTACGACGGCGTGCCTGCCCTTCCAAAATCGATCAAGAAACAGTGGTCTGAGCTGAAATTTTCCGAAAAGTCGTTTCTCGGCGAGATCGGCCTGAAAATCCCGGCAGGTGAAAAGGGACGCAGCGTACTGGAGATGATCTGGTCGCGCCCGACCTGCGAGATCAACGGCATTTACGGCGGCTATACGGGGGAGGGTTTCAAGACAGTCATCCCTGCCGAAGCAAGCGCCAAGGTTTCCTTCCGCCTTGTGGGGCAGCAAAATCCGAAGAAGGTCGTCTCCGCCTTCAGAAAATATGTCAAAGAGAGCCTTCCCGCAGACTGCAAGGCCAGTTTCACCCCCGAAGGGGCAAGTGGCGCCATCCAGCTCGATTACCGGATGCCGGAGCTTCAAAAGGCTGCGGGCGCACTGAAATCGGAATGGGGCAGGCCTGCGGTGCTGGCTGCCATGGGCGGTTCGATTCCGGTGGTTGGGCATTTCCAGTCGATACTCAAAATGCAGTCGCTGCTCGTCGGTTTCGGACTGGATGACGACCGCATTCATTCGCCTAACGAAAAATACAACTTGACCAGTTTTCACAAGGGTGCCCGCTCCTGGGCAAGGATCATGGAAGCCCTGGCCTGACGGCCTATCGTGCAGTCAGCTTCGAACGAAAGAACGCGGCGGCCCTTTCAACAACGCCATGTTGCAGAAGGTCGTTGTGACCGGCACCCCTGACCCGGGTGAATGTGGCGTTCTTCCCTGCTCCGCGATGCAGGGTTTGGCCATGGTCGAACGGCACGACACGATCGGCATCGCCGTGAAAGATCGCGATGGGCTCGCTAACGCGGCTTATCTTCTCCACCGATGGGAAGGGATGGCGCAGCAAGCAGCGGACCGGCAGGAACGGATACCGTCCTTGGGCAACGGCAAGCAGTGAATCGAAGGGCGACAGCAGGACAACAGCCGCCGCCTGCCGGTTTTCAGCGGCATGGATCGCCATCGCCGTACCCAGTGAGTGGCCATACAGGAAGATCGGATTGTCCGATTTCCCGTCGAGGTAATCAAACGCTGAAAGCGCGTCGGAGTACAATCCTTCCTGGGAAGGTGATCCGCTCGAACCGTTATAGCCGCGATACTCCGCAACCAATACGCCGAAGCCGGCTTTTTCGAAGGCGGAGGCCTCCGGCAGGATTTGGATCGCATCGCCGCCATTGCCGTGAAACACGATCACCCAGGCCTCACCGTCTTCTGCCGGATGTTCAACCAGATTGAGCATTTCTCCATCTTGTGCCGCCAGGTGCAATGGGTGAAACGATGGGTACTCCGCCGGCATTGGTTTGACCGGTGGGGCAGGAAATATCATCCTGTCCTGATTGAGATACAAGAAGCCAGTTGCTGCGCCGATCAGGCACAAGCCGGCGGCGGCAATACCCATAACAATGTACAAGAGCTTGCGGGCCATGCCGCCGGTTATCTGTTGTTATTCAGCCGGGCGCAAGCTGGCTCGGGTTTGCGGTGCAGAACTTCGATCGAGCCACGCCCAGGCAGGACGATGGAACAGGAACCGGCCATGGCCCGTCCACTGGATGCCCCAATAGATCAGGACCGGACCGCTGGCGGCAGCCAGCATCACCAAGGCGGAAACCGAGCCGATATCCAGGAAGGGCGCAAATTTCAGCAGAACGGCACGTGAGATTGCCATGGGAAGAAAAAAGGCCAGATAAACAACGATGGAATTGCGGCCGAGATATTCCAGAAAGCCGGTCCAGGGGAGTTTTGAAAGCAGTACCGAGCCACAGATGATGGCAAGCGCCCCCATGCCGCCAAGCATGAGCGAAACGATGGGCAGGTTCGAGTAACTGGAAATGCCGAGCACCGCCTGCACACTGGGCGCGACCGGGGCAAAGACGATCAGTGCGTTGACAAGTGCCCATACTGCCAGCAGGGCAAGCGCGATAGCGCCGTTCTGGCGTACCCGGTCTGCAAGCGCAAAAATGCTTCCGGCAAACAGATAACCTGCCAGGAAATAGACGTAACGGGCAGCGAATTCATCCACCATCAGCCAGCCGGTATGGACCGGCAAAATCTCCAAAAGGGCTGCAAAGCCAAGAACGCTCCACCATGGCAGTTGCTTTGTCAGCCGCGTCACAATGAAGAAGACCGGCAACATGTAGATGAACCACAGCGTGCCGAATGGCTCGACAAATGAAAGGAAGTATCTGCCGGCAAGCTCAGCCGGCGACAGGCCCTCTGCTATCCAGCCCGGCGCCTTGAAGGCGAACTGTATGGTCAGCCACAGCACATAGAAGTACAGAAAATGAACGACCTTGCGGTCGAAATAACGCAGCCAGGGACGGTCGATGACAAGCCCGAGAAAGAGGCCGGAAATCAGAAAGAAATCCGGCATGCGGAATGGCCGCGAGAACTCGACGACATAGCCAAGCCAGCCGGTATCACCGGCAGCTTTTTCGACACCGAGTGTGGAATGCATCATGACGACAAGAAGGATGCAAATGCCCTTGGCGTAATCTACCCAGTCAATCCGCGTCTTTTGACGGAAAAATGCCGCTGGGCCAACGCCGGTTGCCGATGTCATATGCATGCGCGACTCCTTGCATTCACCGGAGCCTGCAGCGTTTGCGGCAGCCGGCAGAACGGTTGGCGCCATTATTTTGCAGAAGTATTGGGAATTTCTTTTCCGAACTGTTCAAATTTTAACAATCTGTCCCGAATTCGGGCGCTTTGGTAAATATCACGCATAAACAGCAGCGTTCTTTACCCCTCATTAAATGGCCTCATTTACACTTCACTTACCCTGAAAATTCAAAGTCGGCCAAGTCCCCCAAAACCTGATCTGCCAGCAAGGCAACAGAGCGCCCCCAGGCGTTTCTGACGACGGGGATCACAGCCGCACGATCTGCAGGAGTGGACGGAAAATGGCAAGACGAAGACCGCCCCGCGCCCGCATTGAGCCCGGCTTTGACGAGACGCCATCGCCGGGCCGCAGGGATGACCTGTCCAGGCAAGCAGCTGCTTCTTCCGCCGCTCCCCGCCGCCAGAACCGGAATCATAATCAAGGCCGCCGGCGCAAAACGGCCCGGCGGAGCGGTCTTTCGCGGCTCGTCCGCTTTGCCACCTATTGGACCGTGGTGATCGGCATCTGGGGGTTCATAGCGGTTGCCGGCATGTTCGTTTGGTATGGTGCCAAGCTGCCGCAATCCTCCAATTGGCAAATTCCCGACCGGCCACCCAATGTGCGGATCGTCTCCGTGGACGGGGACCTGGTCGCAAACCGCGGTCTTACCGGCGGAGAGACGGTCTCCCTCGATGAGATGTCGCCCTACATTCCCATGGCCGTAATTGCCATCGAGGACCGGCGCTTTCATTCGCATTTTGGTATTGATCCGCTTGGGATTGCCCGCGCCATGGTCTCCAACATCATGGCGGGCCGGCTCGTTCAGGGCGGGTCCACCCTGACCCAGCAATTGGCAAAGAACCTGTTTCTTGAACCCCGCAGAGATCTCGAGCGCAAAGTGCAGGAGGCCATCATCGCCGTCTGGCTTGAGCACAGATTTACCAAGGACGAAATCCTCGAACTTTATCTCAACCGGGTGTATTTCGGTTCCGGTGCCTATGGCGTCGATGCAGCCGCTAGGCGCTATTTCAGCAAATCTGCGCGCGACGTAAACCTTGCCGAAGCCGCTATGCTGGCAGGCTTGCTCAAGGCACCTTCCGCCCTTAGCCCGGCGCGCAATCCGAAAGGGGCGGAAGAGCGCTCGCAAGTGGTTTTGCATGCCATGCGGCGCACCGGGTTTGTCACTGACCGGGAAATGGCTGCCGCGCTTTCCATGGAAGCCAAAAAGGCAAAGCACTATTGGAGCGGATCCCAGCATTACGTTGCCGATCTGGTGATGAAGCAGCTTCCTGGACTGATCGGGGAAGTGCGCCATGATGTAATCGTGGACACCACCATCGATCTCGACCTGCAGAAGAAGGCCGGAGCGCTTGTGCTTGGCAATATCGGCGATTTTGGTGAAAAACTGAACGTCAGCCAGGGAGCGCTCGTCTCCATCGATGGTACCGGCGCCATCCGGGCAATGGTTGGCGGTGCCGAATACGCAGAAAGTCAGTTCAACCGGGCGGTAGATGCGAAGCGCCAGCCAGGGTCTGCATTCAAGCCGCTGGTTTATCTTGCTGCCATGGAAAGCGGCCTCAATCCCGATTCGGTTCGGGTGGACAGGCCCGTCGCCATCGGTGCATGGAAACCGGAAAACTATGACCGGAAATATCGCGGTCCGGTCACGCTGTCCGAGGCACTGTCGCTCTCGCTCAATACGATTGCCGCCCAGATGATCTCCGAAACCGGAACCGACAAGGTGATCGGTGCCGCAAAACGGCTTGGAATCGGTTCAAAACTCGCACGCAATGCTTCCATTGCACTGGGTACATCCGAGGTAAGCCTGCTGGAACTGACGGCGGCCTATGCTCCCTTTGCCAATGGCGGATATCTTGCCGAACCCTTCGTCATCAAGCGCGTGACCACCCAGGACGGCGAGATTCTTTATCAACGCAATCCCGCCGCCGCTGCGCAGGTTGTCGATCCAGTCGCGGTTGGCATGATGAACCAGATGCTGGAGCGTGCTGTTGAAGAGGGCACCGGCAAGGCGGCGCGGGTCAAGGGATGGGATGTTGCCGGCAAGACCGGCACGACGCAGAATTTCCGCGATGCGCTGTTTGTCGGCTATACTGCCAACCTGATCACCGGCGTGTGGTACGGCAATGACGATGGAGAACCCAGCAAGAAGGTAACCGGCGGCGGCCTTCCGGCAAAAACCTTCTCTGCCTTCATGAGCAAGGCCCATGAAGGGGTACCGGTCGCCGACCTGCCGGGCTTTTATCTGCCCAAGACGGTTGCTGTGATTCCCACGCCACGGCCGGGCAGGGGCATTGGCGGCCTGCTGAGTCCGCGCCGTCGGTCGGGAACGTCCATTGCCGCCAATCAGGGTGGCAGACAGCCCTCGGTTAACAGTCAGGTGCGAAAACCACTATCGAACATGGACGGCGCACCGAGGCCGGGCGCCGGACTGGAAGGGGCTTCCGGCAGCCAGAAGAAGCGCAGGAACCTGATTGAGCTGTTGCTTGGCGGTTGAAGGCCACAAGGTGGTTTTGCGGCAGCTCAGCCCTTTTCGACGATCTTGCCGAATTTCTTGAAGAATTCACCTGCAAGCTTTTTCGAGGTTGAATCGATCAGCCGGCTGCCAAGCTGCGCGATCTTGCCGCCCACATCGGCCTTTGCCTGGTAGCTCAGCAGCGTGGCATTGCCATCCTCTGTCAACGTCACATCCGCACCGCCCTTGGCAAAGCCGGCAATGCCGCCCTTGCCCTCGCCGACAATCGTGTAGGAATGGGGCGGGTTGAGATTTTGCAGCTCAACCTCGCCGTTGAATTTGGCTTTTACCGGGCCGATTTTCAACGTGACCGTGGCCGCCATCTCGGTGTCGGACTTTTTTTCCAGACTTTCACAGCCCGGAATGGAAGCTTTGAGAACTTCAGGATCGTTTAACGCCTCCCAGACCCGGTCGACGCTGGCCTTGATCCGCTGCTCACCCGACATTTTCATCCTGAATTCCTCCTGTACTCGGCGAAGCGATCATGTTTGATCTTGATAGTTGAACGAAAAATCGTGTCAATTCGAAGCAGACCGCGTCAAACCCTGTTGAAAGGCCGTATCTAACACAGAAACACGTCGCGCATGATCACTGAACACAGAAAGAGCCGAAGAAATGTCCGCCACTGACAAGCCGCAAGCCGGCAACCGTTTTTCGCAGATGTTGGCCGGGGAAATCGCCGGGCTGAAGGAGGCAGGCCTCTTCAAGAGCGAACGGGTGATTGTCTCGCCTCAGGCAGGCAGCGTGGAACTGGCGGGCGGGCGCCAGGTCATCAATCTGTGTGCCAACAACTACCTTGGCCTTTCCGGCAATCCCCAATTGGTGGAAGCAGGCAGGGCGGCGCTCGAAAAATACGGATACGGCATGTCCTCGGTTCGCTTCATCTGCGGCACCCAGGAAGAACACAAGGAGCTTGAAACCCGTATCGCATCCTTCCTGGGGATGGAGGATGCAATCCTCTACTCTTCCTGTTTTGATGCCAATACCGGGCTGTTCGAAACCCTGCTCGGCCCCGAAGATGCAATTGTCTCCGACGCTCTCAACCACGCGTCGATCATCGACGGCGTTCGCTTGTGCAAGGCAAAACGGTTGCGTTATGCCAATTCGGACATGGCCGATCTGGAGGCAAAGCTTGCCGAAGCCGCCGATTGCCGCTTCCGGCTGATCGCTACCGATGGCGTCTTCTCCATGGATGGTTACATCGCCCGGCTGGAAGAGATCTGCGATCTGGCCGAAAAGCATGATGCCATGGTGATGGTGGACGACAGCCATGCAGTAGGCTTCATGGGGGATCGCGGCCGCGGCACTCATGAACATTGCGGCGTCATGGGCCGTATCGATATCATTACCGGTACGCTTGGCAAGGCGTTGGGCGGGGCATCCGGCGGCTACACGGCAGCATCAGGGGAAATTGTCGAATGGCTGCGGCAGCGCTCCCGCCCCTATCTGTTTTCCAATACGCTTGCGCCGGTCATTGCGGCAACATCGCTTGCTGTGCTGGACATGCTGGAAAAGGACAATTCGCTTGTGCTGACCCTGCGCCGCAATTCAGAGCACTTCAGAAGCCGCATGTCGGCGGCGGGATTTGACCTTTTGCCGGGTTCACATCCAATCATTCCGGTGATGCTGGGCGATCCGAAAATTGCCCAGGAACTGGCTGCACGCCTTGACGAAAAGGGCGTCTATGTCACGGCCTTTTCCTATCCCGTCGTGCCCATGGGAAAGGATCGTATTCGCACCCAGATGTCGGCTGCCCACAGCCTGGAAGAACTTGATCAGGCGATTGATGCCTTTGTGGAAGCGGGGCGGGAAATGGGGATTATCTCATGACCAATGAAATGAAAGCCCTGGTCAAAAGCCGCCCCGAACCTGGCTTGTGGATGGAGACGGTGCCTGTTCCAGAACCCGGTCCCACCGATGTGCTGATCAAGGTCAGCAAGTCGGCGATCTGCGGTACCGACGTCCATATCTGGAACTGGGATGAGTGGGCCGCCTCAACCGTCCCGGTTCCGATGGTGACAGGCCATGAATTCTGCGGCAAGATCGCCGATCTTGGCAGCGCCGTCACCCGGTATGAGCAGGGTCAGCGCGTTTCGGGTGAAGGCCACATCGTCTGCGGCGTGTGCCGCAATTGCCGTGCCGGGCGCGGCCATTTGTGCCGGAACACGAAAGGGGTCGGGGTCAACCGGCCGGGCAGTTTTGCCGAATATGTCTGCCTGCCCCAGGACAATGTCGTTCCCATTCCCGATGATGTGCCCGACGAAATCGCCGCCATTTTCGATCCCTTCGGCAATGCGGTTCACACGGCACTGTCCTTCGATCTGGTTGGCGAGGATGTGCTGGTCACCGGTGCCGGACCCATCGGCATCATGGGAGCGCTGGTGGCGGCAAAAGCCGGCGCCCGAAAGGTGGTCATCACCGATATCAACGCCTACCGGCTGGATTTGGCGGAAAGGCTCGGTGTTCCCCATGTGGTCGATGCTTCCAGCGAAAACCTTGAAAGCGTCATGAAACGGATCGGCATGAAAGAGGGCTTTGATGTGGGTCTTGAAATGTCGGGCGCGCCGGCTGCCCTGCGCGACATGATCCACACCATGAACAATGGCGGCAAGGTCGCGCTGCTCGGCATTGCTCCCAAGGGATTTGAAATCGACTGGCACGAGGTGATCTTCAAGATGCTCAAGATCAAGGGTATCTATGGACGGGAGATGTTCGAAACCTGGTACAAGATGATCGCCCTGGTCCAGGGCGGGTTGGATTTGGCACCGCTGATCACCCACCGTCTGAACATAGATGCGTTTGAAGAGGGGTTTTCCGCCATGCGCTCAGGCGAGGCGGGCAAGGTAGTGCTCGACTGGAATTAAGGCGTGTCTTGCTTATCGTGAATGAAAAGGGCGGCTATCGTGCCGCCCTCATTTGTTTGTGACCTTGAAGAGCCGGGTCAGTACATGTGCTGGCCGCCATTGATCGAAATGGTCGACCCGGTAACAAACATGGAATCCTCCCGGCACAGGAACCAGACGGCTCTTGCGATCTCGCTGGCATCGCCGAGGCGGCCGACCGGAATGGTGCCGACGATCTTGTCAAGAATGTTCTGCGGGACAGCCGCAACCATGTCGGTTGCAACATAGCCCGGCGCCACCGTATTGGCCGTGATGTTGAACCTTGCACCCTCCTGGGCCAATGCCTTGGTCATGCCGATGACGCCCGCCTTGGCGGCGCAATAGTTGACCTGCCCGTATTGGCCAGCCTGCCCGTTGACCGAGGAAATATTGACGATGCGGCCAAAATTCTCTTCGACCATATGGGCCCAGGTTCCCTTGCACATGTTGAACACCGAAGTCAGGTTTGTCTGGATAACATTCATCCAGTCGTCGTAACTCATGCGCTTCAGCGTTCCGTCGCGGGTGATGCCTGCATTGTTGACCAGCACGGTCGGATTGCCGTGAGAAGCCGAAATTGCCTCGATCGCTTCCTGGCAGGCGTCGAAATCGGCAACGTCCCATTTTCGGGTTTCGATACCGGTTTCCTCTGAAAACTTTGCGGCGGCTTCCTCATTGCCGGCATATCCGGCAACCACGTCATAGCCCTCCTCCTTCAAAAGTTCGCAGATACCGCGTCCGATACCACGTGTTCCTCCTGTCACGACTGCCGTGCGTTTTTTCATGGCTCTCCCTTTCTTGCATTAACACGATAAGGCGAACTCCTCCCGCCCATCATCTCCATACAACATGAAGATGATGGCAAGATACAAGACAATTGTAGGGTTGAGTGTCCCCGTTGCGATCGGAGCAAGGCACCAAACGGCGAATGGGGGGACCGGTCCGCCGGCAACCGGCAGCCGGCAAATCAGCTATGCTTGCCGATGAACTCCAGCACGACCGGGCGGATGTTCTCATGCCAGGCCCTGCCTGAAAAGATACCGTAATGGCCGGCATCCGGTTCCAGGTGATGTGCCTTCATCGCATCGGGCAGCCCCGTGAGAACATCAAGCGCGGCAGCACATTGCCCGGGGGCGGAAATGTCGTCCCGTCCGCCTTCGACGATCTTCGTTGGAACTGAGGTGATTTTCGTCAGATCAACCTTCTTGCCGTCAATGGCAAAATCGTTTCTGGCGATTTCACGCGTCTTGAAGATGCGCTCCACGGTGGAAAGGTAAAACTCGGCCGGCATGTCCATGACCGCCAGGTATTCGTCATAGAATGTATTATGGCGATCCAGATCGCCCGCCTCATCGCGAACCGTGCGGATGATCTGGTTGGCAAATGCCTTCGCATGCTTGTCCCAGTTCATCGCCATGAACGAGAAAAGCTGCATGCTGCCGGGATAAACCTTGCGCCCCACGCCGGGATGATTGAGGCCGACCGTTTGGATGACGGAATGTTCGAGCTGGCCCATGGTAACCCGGCGGCCGAAGTCGGTTACCTCGGTGCGGTTGGCATCGGGATCGACCGGTCCGCCGATCAGCGTCATCGAGGCGGGCTGCGCGTCAGGTTCGTTTTCGGCAAGCCATGCGACAGCAGCCAGGGTCAGGGGGACAGGCTGGCAAACGGCGATCACGTGGGTTCTGGATCCGGCTACCTTGAAAAACTCCACCAGATGCTTGGTAAAGTCTTCCACATCGAACTTGCCCTTTGACACGGGCACGTTGCGTGCATTGCGCCATTCGGTAATCAGTACGTCGCAATCGGGTAGCAGGCTGACGACGGTATTGCGCAGCAGCGTGGCATAATGGCCGGACATCGGGGCGATCAAAAGCACTTTGGGACGGCTTTTGGCCGGGCGTTTGACCTTGAATTCCAGCAACCGGCCGAAGGAGAGTTCCATTACGGTTTCGACCGAAACCAGACAGTCCCTTCCGCCGCTTACAACGGAAGCAATGCCCCAGTCCGGCTTTACGGTAAGGCGCTGGAATGCCCGCTCGCTTACTTCGCCCCAGGCGGCAAATGCCGCCGGCAATGGATTGGAAGACAGTCCGAAAACTGGATTTTTCCAGAAGGTCTTTGCCGTTGCGGCCACCCAGAGGCTGGCCAGGCGCGCCGATTCCGTGGCGTCATAGGCGGTATAGGTATACGGGTTGGCCATTAAATGCCCCTTTAGTTGGCTTGAAGCGGATGTGAATCAACCCTACAAACATCCGCAGGGTTGTACCCTTGGGCGGTTGCAAGGGCAAGCTATCCTTAAGTGGGTGGATAAACGGCCAGAATCAACAGCAGGCTAAAGCCTGCAACGGAAGGCGATCATGGAAAAGTCTGCATACGATCCACAGGTCCTCAAGGGCAATCTGGACAAACTTGAAGACCTGACGGTTCGCCTGGTAAATGCCATCGCCAACCGGCGCGAGAGCGACCCCGCAATGCAGGGGCCCGGCTATAATCTCTATGCCAAGGCCGCGGCCGCCTATTATGCCGAGATGATGGCGCGGCCGGAAAAGATCATCGAGCAACAGGTGCAGTTCTGGCGGAAGAGCCTGGAAAATTTTTCCAACGCCCAGACGCTTCTTAATGAAGACGAGCAGAAAGAGCCTGCGGCAAAGAAGGGGCCGGGCGACCGGCGCTTCAAGAATCCTCTGTGGGCCAGCAATCCCTATTTCAATTTTGTCCGTGACCAGTATCTGCTTTCCACCGAGATGATCGACCAGACCGTTACCGGGCTGGAGGAAATCGACGACAAGGAAAAGAGGCGGGTTCAGTTTTTCGCCCGTCAGCTGGTGGATTTGTTTTCGCCGTCCAATTTTTTCGGGACCAATCCCGATGCCCTGGAAAAAGCGCTGGAAACCAACGGCCAGTCGCTGGTTGACGGTCTTGCCAATCTGGTGCGCGATCTCGAGGCCAATGATGGTGAGCTTTCGGTCACGCTGGCCGATCCAAAGGCATTCGAAGTGGGTGGCAACATTGCGACCAGCCCGGGTGACGTTGTTTTCCGCAACCGGATGTTTGAGCTGATCCAGTATGCGCCGGCAACAAAGGAGGTCCACAAGACCCCCCTGGTCATTTTCCCGCCCTGGATCAACAAGTTTTACATTCTCGACCTGAAGGAGAAAAACAGCTTCATCCGCTATGCGGTCTCTCAGGGCTATACGGTATTCGTCGTATCCTGGGTCAATCCCGATGAAAATTATCGCGATGTGGGCATCGACACCTATGTCGAGGAAGGCGCCCTTGCCGCCATCAATGCAGTTCAGGACATTACCGGCAGCAAGAAGGTCAATGCCATCGGCTATTGTATCGGCGGCACCCTTCTGACGATTACCCTGGCGCTGATGGCTGCAAATGGCGACGACAGGGTAAAAAGCGCTACTTTCTTCACCACGCTCACCGACTTCTCCGAGGCCGGCGATCTCGGTGTCTTCATTGACGAGGATTTTCTTACGGCAATCGAGACCGAGGTGGACAAGCGCGGCTTCCTCGACAGTTTTTACATGTCCAAGACATTCTCCTATTTACGGGCCAACGATCTGGTCTACGGTCCTGCGGTACGGTCCTACATGATGGGAGAAGCGCCTCCGGCCTTTGACCTCCTGTTCTGGAATGGCGATTCCACCAATCTCCCTGCCCGCATGGCGAAGGAGTATCTGCGCCACCTCTACGCTGAAAACAAGCTCATCAAGGGCGAGTTCGAAGTCAACGGCACCGTCATAGACATGTCGAAGATCGATTTGCCGATTTATGTGGTGGCAACGGAATCCGACCACATAGCGCCGTGGAAATCCTCCTTTACGGGCCTGTCCACCACGTCGGGCGAAAAACAGATGGTGCTTTCCGAAAGCGGTCATATTGCCGGCATCGTCAACCCGCCGGAAGCCGGCAAATATGGCTATTGGCTCAATGATGAAGCCTGCACGGATCCGGACGAGTGGCACAAGGCGGCCGAACATCATGACGGAAGCTGGTGGCCGCACTGGTCAAACTGGCTTTCTGAACGGTCCGGCAAGATGGTTGAGGCCCGCCAGCCAGGCAGCAAATCCCACCCTTCCCTGGCTCCCGCGCCGGGAACCTATGTGGTCGCCGAGCGGAAAAAGTAATTAATTCATAGGCTTATAATTTTTTTGCCGCGCTGCAGCATTTTTTCCTTGAAATGCTGCAGCGCGGCATGTATATATCTGTTGCACAAGGCGCAGAAAGCGCTGACTGATTAATCGAATTCTGACATTCGGACATAAAGGTTCCTCCCATGACCAAGACCATCGACTACACCAAAACCTTCCAGGACATGTTTGCCGGCAAATTCGCTGACGTGAACGCTGTTAACGACCTGGTTCGCGACGCCGCTGAATTCGGCGCCAAATTCAACAAAATCGCTCTCGACGCAGCTGAGAAAAACGTCGAACTGTCCAACGCATGGATGAAAGACAGCCTTGGCAAATACGGCGCTTTCACCAAGGTTCAGTCCGAGCCTGCTGAATATGCAAAAGTTGCTGCTGATGTCGCTTCTGCCCAGGCGCAGGCTGCTCCTGAGCACTTCGCCAAATTTGCCGAAGTAGCAAAATCCGCGCAGATGGCAACGGTTGAGCTGGTAATGGCTGCCGGTAAAGAATTCCAGGCTGATGCCGTTAAAGCTGCCAAGTCGGCTGTAAAGGCTGCCTAACCGGCCTTTGAAATAAGAGATTTACTTCTCCTCCCAACCGCTTTTTCGCGGTTTCTTGAGCGGGTCCCTGACCCGCTCTTTTTTGTTGGAGCAGCAAATCAGCCGATTTTTTTCTGTACCAGCCAGATCAAAGGCCTATAGTTCTTAAGATTGCTTGGGAGTGCGATGTGAGCAAAAGAAGCAAGCCGGACGGCGAACCAATCGTTATCAAGCGTTATGCAAGCCGGAAACTGTACGATGCTGACGCAAAGGTTTACGTCACTCTCGAGGACATAGCACGCTATATACGCGAAGGCCGGGAAGTCCAGATTATCGACAAGGGCACCGGCGAAGACCTGACCCGTCAATATCTGGTTCAGATTATCGCCGACTTCGAAAGCCAGGGCGAAAGTGCGCTGCCGCTCAATATCCTGACCGACCTCGTACGCCATTATCAGGAACAGGCAAACTCAGTCACCAGCACCTTTGCCGGGGCCATGACCCCCGCATTTCTGGGTCAGATGTTCGAAGCATACAAGGAACAGCAGGAAAAGGCGCTCAGCGAACTGGGCGAACTTGGCGGCAAGGCAATGGACCCGGAGAAGATGATGGGTACCATGAACGATACCATGCGCGACTGGCAGGAAAAGCAGAGTGAGTTTTTCTCTCAAGCCATGGCCCAATGGGGTTTTGGCCTGCCGCAGCAAAGCCCCGCCGGCGAACGCGAAACTGAAGGCGAGTCCGGCCCCCCGCCGGAACCGGCTCAAAAGGAAGCCAAGATCAAGGCCATTGAGGAAAATCTGGAAGCGCTGCAGGAGCAGCTCAAAAAACTTCGCTAGATGTTAAGCCTTCTGGGCTGCCCGCCTCCTTGCAGCCTGCCATATCCTCCAATTTGCCTGAGCTGCAATACTACCCGAAAATTTGATTGAGTGAAGCGGAAGGCAGGGTATGGACCCAAGCGTGCCTGCCGTGCTTTAAGCAGCAAAACCGCTGTGGCTGCCATGGGTTGCCGTATGCGGTATTTTTGAGGCCTGTAACGCACATCGTGCACAAGCGCTATTGGAGACCGGCATGCGTGAAGAACGCCAATTCTACATTAATGGCAAATGGACTGATCCAGTCGAAGGCACGGACTTTGCGGTAATCGACCCATCAACGGAAGAAGCGTGCGCAACGATTTCGCTCGGCGGCAAGGCGGATGCTGAAGCGGCGATTTCTGCAGCAAAAGCGACCTTTCCCAAATGGTCGCTTTCCAGCAAGCAGGAACGGCTCGATCTTCTACGCAGCATTCTGGAAGCCTATACCCGCAACAGGGATGCCATGGGCGAAGCAATCTCGCAGGAAATGGGTGCGCCCATCGATATGGCCCTGGCCGCCCAGTTCGGCGCCGGATTTGAGCACATCCACGATTTTATCAATACGCTGGAAGCTTTCGAGTTCGAAGAGGAAAAACAGCCCGGCACGGAGAACGACCGGATCCTGCACGAGCCGGTGGGCGTCTGCGGCCTGATCACCCCGTGGAACTGGCCAATGAACCAGATTACCCTCAAGGTGATCCCGGCTCTTGCGGCAGGCTGCACCATGGTGCTCAAGCCCTCCGAGCAATCGCCCCTTTCGGCCATTCTTTTCTCCAGAATACTGGATGAAGCGGGCGTTCCCGCCGGGGTTTACAACATGGTCAATGGCGACGGTCCTGGCGTGGGGACCGTGCTTTCAGGCCATCCCGACATTGACCTGGTTTCCTTTACCGGCTCCACCCGCGCCGGTATTGCCATTTCAAAGAACGCTGCAGACACCATCAAGCGCGTTTCCCTGGAGCTTGGCGGCAAGGGCGCCAATATCGTGTTTGCCGATGCGGACGAAAAGGCGGTCAAACGCGGCGTTCTGCATTGCTTCAACAATTCCGGTCAGTCCTGTAATGCGCCCACCCGCATGCTGGTCGAGCGTTCGCGTTATGATGAGGCTGTCGAGCAGGCCCGCGAAACAGCCGAGAAAATGACGGTGGATGTTGCTTCCAAATCTGGCCGCCACATCGGCCCGGTGGTCAATGAGGCGCAGTTCAACAAAATTCAGGGCCTGATCGAGGCAGGCATCAAGGAAGGTGCCCGGCTTGTCGCAGGCGGCATTGGCCGCCCCGAAGGCCTCAATCGTGGCTTCTTCGTCCGCCCGACCGTGTTTGCAGACTGCACCAACGACATGACCGTCATGCGTGAGGAAATATTCGGTCCGGTTCTTTCCATGATGCCGTTTGACAATGAAGAGGAAGCGATCGCCATTGCCAACGACACGCCATACGGATTGACCAATTACGTGCAGACCGGGGACGGCGCCAAGGCAAACCGTGTGGCCCGCCAGCTTCGCTCTGGCATGGTGGACATGAACGGCAAGTTCCGTTCCTCCCCGTCACCTTTTGGGGGCTACAAGCAGTCCGGCAATGGCCGTGAAGGCGGCCGCTGGGGTCTGGAGGAATTCCTCGAAATCAAGGCAGTTGGCGGCTGGGCACCCGGCAAATAGGCCGCAGACTGTCAGGATCGCAACGGGAGCCGGAATCAATGCGCAAACCTGCAATTCTTGTCTTCGCCGGTTCAATCCGGTCAGGCGCCTACAGCCAGCAGGCTGCCGATGCCTATTGGGCGCAACTGGCGGTGATGGAAGGTGAGGTAACCCGCATTACGCTGGCCGACTACCCGTTGCCGATCATGGATGAGGATCTGGAAGCGGAAAAGGGCATTCCCGAAAACGCCGTCAAACTGGCCCGCCTGTTTGACCACCACGATGCGGTTGTCATCGTAACGCCGGAATACAATGGCTCGCTGCCGCCGCTTTTGAAAAATGCCATCGACTGGGTAAGCAGGGTCTCGGCCGATGGCGAAAAACCGCTTTCACCCTACAAGGACAAGCTGGCACTGATCGGTTCTTCTTCGCCCGGTGCCATGGGCGGGTACTCCGCCCTTACCCATCTAAGACACATTCTGGTGCGCCTTGGCATGCAGGTCCTGTCGGAACAGATGGCCCTTGGCCGGGCAAAAGCCGCGTTTGACGACATGGGCCGGCTCTCCGGTGAACGGGAAGCCCGCATGCTGGAAAATGCCTGCCGTTCGCTGATCGAAAAAGCTACCTTGCTCAGCCGGGTATAAACCGTACGAAAGGCCGCTTCATGCCGGTATCGGATAGTCTTCGCTCCAGACTGATCGTGGCGCTGGATGTGCCGGATGTTGCACAGGCTCAACAGGTGGTAAGCGCGCTTGATGGCGAGGTTCACTTCTTCAAGATCGGGTATCAGCTTGTCTTTGCCGGCGGGCTTGAACTTGCCCGTGAATTGAAGCGTGAAGGCTTCAGGGTCTTTCTGGACATGAAACTTCTCGACATCGACAACACCGTCGAAAAGGGCGTTGCCAACATCGCCGCCATGGGTTTCGACATGCTTACGCTGCATGCCTATCCCAAGACCATGCGCGCAGCGGTCAGGGCAGCACAGGGTTCGGACTTGTGCCTGTTGGGCGTGACAGTCCTGACTTCGATGGACGACGATGATCTTACCGCCGCCGGATACGGTACTTCCGCCAAAGAACTGGTAATGACCCGTGCGAAGGACGCTGCCGCTGCTGGCATGGGCGGCGTCGTTGCCTCGGCGCTTGAAGCCCGGGCCATCCGCCGGGAAATCGGCCCGGATATGGCGCTGGTAACCCCCGGAATTCGCCCCGCAGGCGCCGAGGCCGGGGACCAGAAACGGGTCATGACGCCCGCCAGGGCGATTGCCGCAGGCGCCTCGCATCTGGTGGTGGGCCGCCCGATTGTTGCTGCTGCAGACCGCAAGCAGGCGGCAAGGAACATACTTCAGGAAATGGCAGAAGCTGCTGCCTGATCTTGGTACATCACCATAACATTCTGATTTAGAACAGTTTTATTTGAATTGCGAAATCGTAATCTGTCGGCAATCTGTATCTTCCTTGAAAGCGGGTGTTGAAATTCTTACGTAACAGGAGCGGCGGATTGTCCACCGTGTCCGGCGGAAGGGTTCCGTCATCCATTGTTGAGAGGGCCAACACATATGAACACCAGCCAATCAAGCAGTGCCCCCTATCGGGGTCATCACAACGCCTGGATACGTCCGGCATGGACCCCGATCACGATCGCCATGATGATCGTCGGTTTCATGATTTTCTGGCCGCTCGGCCTCGCCATGCTGGCCTATATTCTGTGGGGCGACCGGCTTGAAGAATTCAAATCCGGCGTAAACCGCACCACGGACGGTTTTGCACGGAACTGGTCCTGCGGCCGCGGTCCCCGTTCCAGCACCGGCAATGTCGCTTTTGACGACTGGCGCAATGCTGAAATCGAGCGTCTGCGTGAGGAGCGCCGCAAGCTGGAAGAAATGCGTGCCGAGTTCGAGGCCCATCTTCGTGAGTTGCGCCGCGCCAAGGACCAGGATGAATTCGACGCCTTCATGTCTGCCTACAAGCGCAAGACCGGCAAAAAGGAAGGTGACGGCAAAGCGTCGAAATCGCGCCGCAAATCGGTTCCCGATAGCTGATTGCTCATCGGCAGAACAAACACCATGCAACGGGGTCCGCCGGACCCCGTTTTGCTGTCTGCCCCAGGAAGAAGAGTTTACCGGCTTTGTCTTGACCTGTATTTTCGGCTGCCTTTGCATTTGACCAGCGGAATCAGATAAAGAGCCACCATGGCAAACCGCCTGCTATCCAGATTTTCCCGCAGCGGCGAACCCCGCAACCGCGACCGGCATGTCGAGATCGACGGCTGGATGCTTCCGGTGCGTGTCATCGAACACCCCACATCACGGCGCATTACCCTGCGCCTGATGCCGGGCGGTGACGGGCTGAAAGTCACCATGCCGCCCCATGTCAGCGATGATGAACTCGAAGAGTTCCTGGAGCGCAACCGGCAATGGGTTTCAGTGCGCCGGGCACGACTGCCGAAGACCGTATCGCTGGGAGTCGGGGCGATCATTCCGTTCAGGGGTATTGATCACCGCATTGTTCATCTTGACCGCCTGCGGGGGATCGTGGAGGCGAAAGAGGTTGCTGGTGAACCATCTCTTCTGGTGCCGGGCGAGCCTTCCCGGATTGGCCGCCGGGTTGTCGATTTCATGAAGAAACAGGCCCGCAGCGCACTGGACGAGGCTGTAGCACGCCACGCTTCGGCGCTGGGCGTAAGGCCGCGCCAGATCCGCATCACCGATACCACGTCACGCTGGGGTTCCTGTTCCACGACCCGCACGCTTTCCTTTTCCTGGCGCATCATTATGGCCCCCCCCCAAGTGCTTGATTATCTGGCAGCGCATGAAGTGGCCCACCTGCGGGAAATGAACCATTCGGACCGTTTCTGGTCGCATGTACGCAGTCTGTGTCCGGACATGGAGAGCCACAAGGCCTGGCTGCGCCGCAATGGTTCGGGGCTTCATGCGATCAGCGTCAATGCGTAAATCCGGTAGACTCCGGCACTTCCGCCATGCTCTAACCGGTCGCAAAGCGTCCAGCGAATTTTGCTATGCCTGTCGAGATCAAGATATGCGGTCTTTCCACCCCCGAAGCGCTTGAAGCCAGCGCCGCGGCCGGTGCCGATTTGGCTGGATTTATCTTCTTCAAAAAGAGCCCGCGCAATGTGGCACCTGAACAGGCAGCCGGACTGGCACAATTTGCCCGCAGTATTGCCCGCCCGCTTGGCACCGTGGCAGTGACCGTCAACGAGGACGATACTGCCCTGGATGCAATTGTTGCTGCCATGGCGCCGGATTTTCTGCAACTGCACGGCAGGGAAACGCCGGACAGGGTTGCCGACCTCAAACAGCGCCATGGCCTGCCCGTCATCAAGGCATTTGCCATTCGGGACGAAAGCGATCTTGAAAAGCTGGTGCCTTATGAAGGAATTGCCGACCGGTTTCTGCTCGATGCCAAGGCGCCGGAAGGTTCCGATCTTCCTGGCGGCAATGGCGTTTCCTTCGACTGGAAGCTGCTGCAGTCGCTCCACACACAAACCCCCTGGATGCTTTCGGGCGGGCTCGATGCGGAAAATATTGGTGAAGCACTGACCATATCGGGCGCTACCGCCATCGATGTTTCATCGGGTGTTGAGATGGCCCCCGGACGAAAAGACATTGCAAAGATAGCTGCTTTCATTAAGACCGTGCGGGAATTGCCGCCCGGCAGTGCAGACGGCAAGATCGCCGCCGCCGGATAGCGCAGGAGTAGGATACCGTGAACAAGCAAGCCCGGCCGAATTCCTTCCGTACAGGCCCCAACGAAGCGGGCCATTTCGGCATTTTCGGTGGCCGCTATGTCGCCGAAACGCTCATGCCGCTCATTCTGCAGCTTGAGGAAGCCTACAAGACTGCCAAGGAAGATCCTGAATTTGCTGCCGAGCTTGCCTATCTCAACAAGCACTATACGGGCCGCCCTTCACCGCTCTATTTTGCCGAGCGGCTGACCCGGCATCTTGGCGGTGCAAAAGTCTATTTCAAGCGCGACGAACTCAACCATACCGGTTCCCACAAGATCAACAATTGCCTCGGCCAGATCCTGCTTGCCAAGCGGATGGGCAAGACCCGTATCATCGCAGAAACCGGCGCAGGCCAACATGGTGTGGCATCGGCCACCGTTGCCGCCCGGTTCGGTTATCCGTGTGTCGTTTACATGGGCAAGACCGATGTGGAGCGCCAGTCGCCCAATGTCTTCCGCATGAAGCTGCTCGGCGCCGAGATCGTTCCGGTGACCGCTGGCGCCGGAACGCTGAAGGACGCAATGAACGAAGCCCTGCGTGACTGGGTCACCAATGTAAAGGACACCTATTACCTGATTGGCACTGCAGCAGGCCCTCATCCCTATCCCGAACTGGTGCGCGATTTTCAGTCGGTAATCGGCAACGAGGTCAGAGGCCAGCTGATGGAAGCCGAAGGCCGGGGACCGGACATGCTGGTCGCAGCAGTTGGTGGCGGCTCCAATGCCATTGGGCTGTTCCACCCCTTCCTGGACGACAAGGACGTGAGGATTGTCGGGGTTGAAGCTGGCGGGCATGGCTTGAAGGGCAAGGAGCATTGCGCTTCGCTCACCGCCGGCCGGCCGGGCGTACTGCACGGCAACCGGACCTATCTTCTGCAGGACAAGGACGGACAGATTTTCGAGGGGCATTCGATCTCGGCCGGTCTCGACTATCCGGGCATTGGTCCCGAGCACTCCTGGCTGAAGGAAACGGGCCGGGTCGAATATGTTCCGATCATGGATGATGAAGCGCTGGAAGCCTTCCAGTTGTTGTGCCGTCTGGAAGGCATCATTCCCGCGCTGGAGCCGTCCCATGCGCTTGCAGAAGTCGTCAAACGCGCCCCGAAGATGAAGAAGGATCAGATCATCGTCATGAACCTCTGCGGCCGTGGCGACAAGGATGTTTTCACCGTGGGCCAGCATCTGGGCGTCGACCTCTGAGCATCGCGATGATCGAGTTCCACGTTACCTATGCATCCAGGGTTGAGGCGGCTCAAATTGCCCGCGAGGCGGTGGAATTGCGCCTTGCTGCCTGTGTCAATCTGCTTGGCAACGTGCGTTCCATCTATCGCTGGGAAGGGGCAATTGAGGATGACATTGAAACCCTTGCCGTGTTCAAGACCTCACAAACAAGGGCCGGCGAACTGAGTGACTTCCTGGAGGTTTCCCACCCCTACGATACGCCTGCAATTATTCGCCATGACAATGTCAGCGCCAATGCAGACTATGCGCGCTGGATCGAGGAAGAAACGAAAACCGCATGAAAACCCGCATCGATACGCGCTTTACAGAACTGAAATCGGAAGGTCGCCCTGCATTGGTAACCTTCGTCATGGCTGGTGATCCCGACCATGAAACCGCACTGGAAATCGTCAGGGCACTGCCCGCAGCCGGTGCGGACCTGATCGAGATCGGCATGCCGTTTTCCGACCCGATGGCCGACGGGCCGGCCATTCAGGCTGCCGGGCAGCGGGCGCTTAAAGGCGGCGAAACCCTGCGCAAGACACTGTCCCTCGTTCGTGCGTTCCGCAAAGAGGACACGAAAACCCCCATCGTGCTGATGGGGTATTACAATCCCATCTACATCATGGGCACCGAACAGTTCCTGAAGAAGGCCAAATCGGCAGGCGTCGACGGGTTGATCGTGGTCGATCTGCCGCCTGAGGCCGACGACGAATTGTGCATTCCTGCCGGAAAAACCGGTATCAATTTCATCCGACTTGCAACGCCCACAACCGATGCCAAGCGCCTTCCGAAGGTGCTGAACAACACGTCCGGCTTTGTCTATTATGTCTCGATTACCGGCATTACCGGCGCCGCCGCTCCCGATCCGAAGGCGGTGGCGAAGTCCGTTGCCCACATCAAGGCAAAGACCGAACTGCCGATTGCCGTCGGCTTTGGGGTAAGGACCGCAGAGCAGGCCGCCGCGATTGGCAAGGCCGCAGATGGTGTCGTTGTTGGCACGGCGATCGTAAAAGCGGTGGAAGACAGCCTTGATAGCAAGGGTGAAGCTACGAAAAAGACCGTCAAAGCGGTCGCCAATCTGGTCAGGGAACTTGCACAAGGTGTGCGTTCGGGAAACTAGTGCAGCATGTGTTTCAACGAAATTGGCGAAGTTCTTTCACAATGACTATCTTTAGGGGAATTCAGGCCGGACAAATCGGGGCAAAACAAGCATGAACTGGATTACCAACTACGTCAGGCCCAAGCTCAACTCCTTCCTGCAACGCAAGGAGATGCCCGAGAATTTGTGGATCAAGTGTCCACAAACCGGGGAGATGATTTTCCACAAGGATCTGGAAGCCAATATGGGTGTCATCCCCACATCCGGCTACCACATGAAAATCCCGGCCAGGCAGCGGCTTTCCTATTTCTTCGATGATGGTGCATTTGAGTTGCTTCCCCTGCCGCAAGTGGCGCAGGACCCGCTGAAATTCCGTGACCAGCGCAGATATACCGACCGCCTGCGCGACAACCGTGCCAAGACCGGGCTTGAAGATTCCATCATCAACGCTGTTGGAAAGCTGCACGGCATGCAGATAACGGTCTGCATTCACGACTTTGCTTTCATGGGCGGTTCACTGGGGATTGCTGCCGGTGAGGCGATCATTCGCGCGTTTGAAAAGGCCATAGAACTGAAATCACCCCTGGTTCTTTTTGCCGCCTCCGGCGGCGCGCGCATGCAGGAAGGCATTTTGTCACTGATGCAGCTTCCGCGTACCGTGGTCATGGTCGAGCGTTTGAAGGAAGCGGGCCTTCCCTACATCGTCGTGCTGACCAACCCGACCACGGGCGGTGTGTCTGCTTCCTATGCCATGCTGGGGGACATCCATATCGCGGAGCCGGGCGCCGAAATCGGCTTTGCCGGCAAGCGGGTGATTGAACAAACCATCCGAGAACGCCTGCCCGATGATTTCCAGACCTCCGAATACCTGCTTGAGCACGGCATGGTGGACATGGTGGTGCCGCGCAAGGAGTTGCGGGATACCATCGCCAACCTGCTGCATATCCTCATGAAACAGCCCGGCTTCGAACGCACCGATATAGAAGAGGACCTGCCACCGCTTCTTGCCCATGCCAAGGAGCAGGAATTATCGGATGAAGATGAAGCCATCGCCGCCGTGGAAGCGCACGCGGAAGAAGTGCCGGCAGATGAACCGGTTGAATCGTCTGCAGAAGTAGCCGGTGAGGCGGCCGACACTGCGGAAGATGGCAAGCCGGCTTAAATCCTGCCGGCAGAAAGCCGCCTTCAAACCCATTCCATCAGGGTCTGCCCATGAGCGCTGAATCCGCGATCAACCGGTTGCTCGAAATCCATCCGAAGGGCTTTGATCTTTCGTTGGGCCGCATAACCGTGCTGCTTGATAAACTGGGCAATCCCCATCTTGCCATTCCGCCCGTATTTCACATCGCCGGCACCAACGGAAAGGGATCGACGGCAGCTTTCCTGCGCGCCATTCTGGAAGCGGCAGGAAAATCTGTGCATGTGCACACGTCACCCCATCTTGTCAGCTGGACGGAGCGCTACAGGCTTGGAGCGCCGGGGGGTGGAAGCCTGGTCAGCGACAGGGAACTTGAAACGGCGGTAAACCGGGTGGCAGAAGCCAATGAGGGAAAACCGATCACGGTCTTTGAAATCATGTCCGCTGTCGGGTTTTTGCTGTTCAGTGAGCATCCCGCTGACTATGCCATCCTCGAAGTTGGCCTGGGCGGCCGTTTCGATGCCACCAATGTGATCGGCAAACCCGCAGTTTCCATCATTACACCCATTGATTTCGACCACATGGCCCATCTGGGTAATACGGTTGAAAAAATCGCATTTGAAAAAGCCGGAATCATCAAGCGCGATGTTCCTGTCATTGTTGCTGAACAGCAGGATGCAGCGCTCGATGTCATCTGCTCGCGGGCAGAGGAGCTGAATGCGCCTGTAACGGTGGCAAGGCAGGACTTTGATTGGTACGAACAGGCTGGTCGGCTGATCTTCCAGGATGAAGGCGGGCTGTTGGATATTCCCCTGCCGCGGCTGGCTGGCGCCTACCAGATGGCCAATGCGGCAACCGCAATCGCTTCCTGCCGCAAAGTTCTTCCCCAGCTCGGAAACACGGTGTTTGAAGAGGCCATGAAGGCCGTTCGGTGGCCGGGCCGGTTCGAGCGTTTGCCGGAAGGGCGCCTTACCAAGGCGCTATCGGAGAAAATTCCGGACAATAGCATGCCGGAGATCTGGATCGATGGTGGCCACAATCCCCAGGCCGCCGCCATGCTGGTTTCCGAACTCGGAAAACTGCGCGAGCGTGATGCAAGGAAGTGTTGCTTGTTGGCTGGCATGCTGACCACCAAGGAGCCTGCGGAATATTTTTCAGCGTTTGAAGGACTTGCGGATTTTGTCGTCACAGTGCCGGTGCCCGACAGTGAGGCAGGGTTTTCCCCGGGGGAGCTGGCTGCCATCGCCGCTGATTGCGGCCTGCCGGCGGAACCGGCAGAAAACATTCAAGAAGGCCTCCAACGGTGCGCCGACAGGGTGCAGGATGAGCCTTGCCGCATTCTTGTCTGCGGGTCGCTCTATCTGATCGGCGAGGTATTAAGGCAGAACGCAACGCCGCCGCTGTGAGGCTGCAAAAAAGTGCCGGGGTATCCACTGGATACCCCGGTTACTCGATTGATCCGCAAACAGGTTGTGGCGGCGCCTTAGAGCGTGTCCTGTTTAGATGGAATCGTTTGAACGCCGGTTACCGGTTCAGGCCGTGGCGCACAAGGATGCGAGCAGCCGTTGCACGCGACAGGCCGGTCTCGGCGGCAATCCGGTCATAAATGCGCTTGTCGCGGCGTAGCGCCACGACCCGTGTCTCGACGCTGGCCGGCGTGCGGGACGGGCTGGAAAACGGGCGTGAGGAACGGTCGTCAAGACCAGCACGGCCATGCAGGCGGTAACGCTGCCGCCATTTGTAGACTGTGCGTATGCTCACCCCCATCGCGCAGGACACCTCGCGAGGATGTTCTCCGCGCTCAAGGCGCTCGATCAATATCTCTCGACCTTTCGGCGTCAAACGGGCATTCTTGTGGATGTTCATTCGGTCCCTCTCCTGATCACTGATGGTTTGCAACTTCAGCTTTTCAGAATGGGTTCGAGTGAACAACCTGGTGAGAACTCACAGCTAGCTCGCCGATTTGATCCAGTCGGCCAGCGCGCTCTTCGGTTTTGCACCGACCTGCATGCCGGCAGGTTCGCCATTCTTGAACAGCAGCAGCGTGGGAATGGATCGAACGCCGAACTGGGCTGCCAGGTCGGGATTTTCATCGATATTCAGCTTGGTGATCTTCACATCGCCAGCCATCTCGTCGGAAAGCTCCTCAAGGCTCGGGCCGATCATCTTGCAGGGGCCGCACCATTCGGCCCAGAAATCGACGACGGTTGGAACATCGGACTCCATCACCTCGGTTTGAAAATTGCTGTTGTCCACCTTAACGGTTGCCATGAGGTTGTCCTTCCTTTGAATGAAATTGCCTTTTGATGTTGCAAAAGGGGCATCGTGTCTTTCCTTTGAGGTAGAAACTCACAGCGCCGACGTCAAGACGGTGGATGCCGGCCGATGGCGAGTCTCTCAAGGATGTGATCAAGCAATGGGTCGTCAAGCTCCATGATTGTGGGCCCTGCAGTCCAGATCAGCCGGGAGATGATCTTGCGGCCAGGAAACAGCGGCTTCAGGATTTCCCGGTAGAGTGCCATTTGCGCCAGGTATTCAAGCGGTGCTGCGTCCGGTGATTCGGGTATTTGAGACCCGCTCTTGTAATCAGCAACGATTACCTGCCCCTCCATCACCGATAGCCGGTCGATCTTGCCGTGAACCGTACGTTCGGCACCCGAAAGCACGATCTTGCCCATGATTTCGACTTCTGCACGGCTGTTGGGCCCAAAAAGGTCCGCCATGGCCGGATTTTGCAGCAAAGCGGGTATGTCGCTGGCGATTTTGTCCTGCATTTCCCTGGGCAGTTGCCCGGTAAGTGTGCGAAACCGGGATGCAGCAAAATAGCGCCGAACCGCATCGGTTCGCTTGTCGGGTGCAATTTCCGGCAGGATCTGCAGCAGGTGATGGATCACCGTGCCCCGGACCATGGCGCCATCGCCGCCACCGGTGACAACTGGCGCGGAAGGCTCGCCGATTTCCAGCACCTGAAGGACACCTGAGGGAGAAAGCGGGCGTGGTGGCGAGGGTTCTTGTCTGACCGGCGCAATCCAGACGGGCAGCGCCGTCACGTCTGAAAGGTCCTTTTCCGCGTCTTCTTCAGGCTTCACTGCCTTTCCGCTGCTGGCATGATCGATTTTCCAGCGCCATGCGGGATGGCCGTGATCGTCGAAGGCCTCAAGCCTGCCGTTGAGTTTGGCGTCCAGCGGCGGGGCTTCCAGGCCACGTTTCACCATGGCATGCCAGTTCTCGGCTGATTGATGGCGTTCGCTGGTATACCCGCAAACAATCAACCGGTCGGCTGCCCGCGTCATGCCCACATAGAGCAGCCTGCGATACTCTTCTTCCGCTGCGCGTTCGGCTTCGGTGAAGAACCGGTCGCTGAGACCAATGCGGTGTTCGCTTTTGGCAATCCAAAGGGGCGCATCATCTTCCGTCCAGGCGATCTTTGGCCGGTGGCTGGCACTGTAGGCAGGCCCGCCGGGATCAACCAGAAACACCACTGGTTTTTCAAGCCCCTTGGCGGAATGGGCGGTGATGACGCGAACCTCATCGCTTTCCAGTTCGATTTCGCGTTTTATTTCAGGCTCTGCCGAGGCAAGGGTTTCGATAAATGCCTGCAGGCCGAGCCCTGAATTGGCGTCATGATCGAGCGCGGCTTGCAGAAACCCGTCCAGAATCTCCTCAACCTCGTGCCCGAGCCGGGCCACATAGCGTCTTCGAAGATCGAGATGGGCACACAGCCGGGCATAGAACCCGTAAACGGACAGCGTACCGGCAATCCCGATTATCCACTCAATCTGACTTGCCGCCGGTGCCCAGCGGGAATCGGGATCGGCCGCGGCTCGCTCGGCCAGGGTGTCGTACAGAAGCCTGCCTTTGCGGCCATGGGCGAGTTGAAAGAGTTCATCCTCGCTGAAATCAAAGATCGGACTTTTGAGAACGCCGGCAAGAGAAAGGTCATCAATCCGGTTGATAGCAAAACGGCCCAGCGCCAGCAGGTCTTCTGTCAAAATGTGCTCGGTGAGTTTCAACCGGTCGGCACCGGCGGTCGGCAGGCCTTTCTCCTTCAGCTTGCGGATCATTGCGCGGACAAACCGGTCGCGCTTTCTGACCAGGATCAGAACATCCCCGCAGCGTATGGGCCGGTCATGGCCCGGCAGGCGTTCGCCACGCATTACCCAACGGTCAATGGTGTCGGCAATCCGCCCGGCAAGGCGCAGCTCCGCGTCACCCGTCTGTTCGGAAGGATCGTCCAGCCAGCTTTCAGGTTCATTGCGTTTGGGCTTTACCATCATGTCCCACACGATGACGTCGCCGGAATGGGAAAACCGGTTGGCCACATGGCGGGTTGTTGCCGTTTCTCCCAATCCCCGGGCATTTTCCGGCAGGGAAAAAACCTGGTCCACCGCGCTCAGCACTTCCGGCACGGAGCGGTAGGAAAGGCTCAGACTGTCTTCAGGCGTTGCTTTTTGGCCTGCTGATTGGACCCGGCGGCGAAACTGCCGTTTCTGCTGGTCGAACTCCCGAATGTCGGCGCCCTGAAACGAATAGATCGACTGTTTTTCATCGCCGACGACAAAGAGCGTCCTGGTTTGTGAATGGCTGCTTTCGCCGGCGAAGAAATCCTGCGTTACCGCCTCGATGATTTTCCACTGCAGCGGACTTGTATCCTGCGCCTCATCCACCAGCACATGTGAAATTCCATAGTCGAGTTTGTAGCGCACCCACGCCCCGATACCCTCGCGCGACAGTAGATTGCAGGTCTTGGTAATGAGATCGTCGAAGTCGAGCCGGCCCCGGCTGTGTTTCAGATAATCATATTCGGCCAGCATGGCCTCAAGAACAGTAAAGAGGGCCTGACTCGCTTTCAGCACGTCAAAGGTTCGCAGGCGGTGATACTGCGCCTTGACGAGCAGGCCTTCCTTCGCCAGCAGCTCTGCCTGAACCGGTTCGTTGTTCAGGAACGAGGCGTGCACCAAAGATGGCCTTGGCGTGTCCTTGTCCTTCAGAAAAATTTGCCGGCGGACATCAAAAACCACGCCGGGATCTGTGGTGGAAAGAATGATTTCCAGCTTGTCGGCCAATTCATCATAGCGCGGTGAATTTTTTGCCCTGGCCAGCGCCGCAAGTTCCTCAAGCTGTAGCTTACTATACACCGTTTCGGACAAGAAACCTTCAAGCAGCGTCGAGCGATCCATATCCCGGTCGAGATTTTCGGTTTCCCAGAGGGGTGCCATTGCAGACTTGATTGAACCGCCGCCCTGTTCCACCCAGCTTCGGAATTCATGGGCTTGGGAAAGCACTTCGCGAACGGCCTGTTCAATCGCCTCTTCGCTGGCATGGGCCCGCATGGTTTGGAACCCATCGGCAAGCGCGCCGCTTTGCGGCCGATGGGCTGCAGGTGGAAGCTGCCCGATGGCGGCAAGTTCGACCCGTTGCCTGGCTTCGGCAATGAAGGCAGTCTGTTCGGGGGTATCCAATAGCTGAAAGTGACCGGGAACATTTGCTTCCAGGGCGAACTGATGCAGCAGGGATTCGCAAAAAGCATGAATGGTTTGAATGCGCAGACCGCCAGGCGTGTCGAGGGAAAGCGCAAACAGCTTGCGTGCCCTGGTCATTTCCTTTCCGGTGGGAGAGTGCCCCAGCAGGTTGGCAACTTCCCGTGAAAGCTCTGCCTGGTTCATCAGGCTCCACTCACCGAGTATTCCGAAAACCCGGTTGGACATTTCCGCGGCGGCGGCCTTGGTAAAAGTCAGGCAAAGAAGTTCGGACGGACTGCTGCCCTCCAGCAGCAATCGGATGACACGGCGCGACAGCAGATAGGTTTTGCCCGAACCGGCATTGGCGGAAACCCAGATACTGTGTGCAGGATCGGTTGCCCGCGAAAGCTTGGCGCTGGCATAGTTTTTCCGCGAGGCTGTTTCATCGGAAACGATTTCCTCCCGGGGAGCAGGGCCGGTCATTCGCCGTCCCCGCTTTCTTCGGCGCCGATTGACCATTCCTTGATCCGTGCCAAATGATCGTAGTCGCCGGGATAGGCCTGATTGGGCACCGGTGCCCGCTGGGAGACATATGGGGTATCAGGTCGGGCAAAGGCAGCGATGTAGTCGGCAAGCTCATCATAGGCTTTCTCGGCCAGTGCGGCGGCGGACAGGTCCTGCCTGGACGTAATGTCATCGATCTTGAAGGCATTTCCTTCCCGCAGGCGGACATGAAGCAGCGCCGTGATGTTGCCGGACGGGACGCCATTGAAGGCGCCGCGAGCCGCCAGCGCCCCTTCCAGTGCCAGTTGCGGTGACAGGGTTCGCGCCTCCCGGTTCGAGGGCCGTGGTCCGGTTTTATAGTCGATCACGGTAACCGACCCGTCGCGGTGGAGGTCGATTCGGTCGGCGCGCCCTCTCAGGCAAAACCCAGTCTTGCCGATTTTGGTGCCGGTCCTGACCTCCTTCTCGCAGTGACTTTCTGCAAGGGTGTGATGGCGGGTAATCTCCCAATCCACAAACCCTGCCGCAATCTGTCCGAATCGCTGTTTCCAGCCGGCGGCAATTTCCGGCGGCAGCGCTTCGGCCTCAAGCCGATCTTCGGCAAGCTTCGCCATGCATGACAGTGCAGCGTTCCGCTGAAGTTCCCCCAGCGGGCCTTCCCACTGCTCGATGAATGCCGCAACGATGTCGTGATATACCGTTCCCCGCTGCGCCGCATCAGAAGGCAGGACAAGTGGCGGGAGAGAATGGAGTTCGAGGATATGCTTGGCGTGTATGGCGTATGGATCGCGGATCCAGGTCTCGATCTCCGTAATCGAAAGACTTTTGGGCCGCGTCTCGACCGGTGGCGCGTAACTGGCGCGTAACGCCGGTTTTGGCGGCCCGTCAGTGGCATCGATCAGCCTTGCATAGGCAAGATACCGTTCGCCTCTCGCTGTCAGTGCCTTTCCCTGTCCGTCTCCCAGATAGGTTAGCAATCGCTGCAGCCAGCGCGAGGCAATCGCGGGACTGCCGCCAGCACGTTTTGCACGGGCATAGATGATCCTCGGCGCGCCGGAAAGCTGGCTGAAATCGTGTGCGGCGAGGCCGATCCGCTGCTCGGGCAGGGGAAGCGACAGAGCCGATCGCATGGGCCGGTTCAGGAACGGATCATTGTTGGCGCTGGAGGGCCAGGTGCCTTCATTGAGCCCGCCAAGGATCATGAGATCGTGGTGCTGCAAACGGGCTTCCAGGGTTCCGTAGATGTGCAGTCTGGGATGGCGGCGCCCCGGCTTCCTGACACGAATGGGCGCAATCAGCGCCTCGAACACCGCTGCCGCCTGTGATGGGGGAAGGGTAAACCCCGACCTCTCCTTTTTCGCCGCCGCTTCGAGCAGGGTCTTCAGTTCCGCGCCTCCGGCCTCGTCAAAGGCAAGGCTCTCTCCCTGCGTGTTTGCTGTACACAGGATCGCCGCCTCAAACAGGGCACTGCAGAAATGCTCGACCGGCATCTCCGCTTCATCCTGCAAGAGATCGCGCAAGGGTTTGAGCGCTGTGTCGATGCGGCTGGCAAGTGCTGACAGATTTTCCCATTGCGCTGCTTCCAGCCGCCGCAACTGGCCCGGCGCATATCGCGATTTTCCGGTCTGCCGGCGTGCCAGAACCACGCGCTCGTTCCATGTACCGGTCTTGGGCGCGGACCGGAAAAACCGCAACGCGGCAAGTTCCAGCAATTCACCAGCCTTTTGTACTTCGCCGCCAAACAGCAGCCTGTCCTTGACCAGGGATGCCCTTGCAACCGGATCGGCATTGGGGCCAAGGCTGACGATCAAGACCTTCACAAACCGGGCGAGGCCGGTGCCGGCAAGCGGCAGGCCCGCGCTGTCGTCGATTTCGATGCCAAAGCGTTCAAGTTCGGACGAAACTCGCCGGGCAAGGTTGCGGTCGGGAGTAACGAGCGCTGCGCTATGCTCGGTGTTTTCAACAGCCTCTCTCAGGGCAAGGGCGATCGCCAGCGCTTCCTGGCGCTCATTGGCAGCTTCCAGGACGGCCACACCCTCAAAGGCCTTCCGCAATTCGTCTTCGTTTTGTTTCGTGCGGCTTTCGACCCAGGATGAGGAATTATCGGCGGGCAGCAAGGCAGCGTGGATGACTCCTTCACGAACAGTCTGCATGTCACGGTTCACTACAAGGGTTTTCACCTGATCATGCCGTATCCGTAATGTTTTCAGCAGCCGGCACAAGCCATACTGTGCATGGGTGCTGGCAACGCTCTCCCTGCCGTGTTCCTCACCTTCCTGCAATTGCCGGACAACGTCATCCGGCAATCCGGTATCAAGACCTGGCAGGACCACCGCACCATTAGGCAATCTGGTAATTGCGGCAAGCAGCCGGCTGGTTGACGGAACGGACCCGGTGGTGCCGGCGGCAAGAACCAGCCCGCCGGGCGGGCTTTCCTCAAGCAGGCGAATGCGCAGATCGGCAAGATTGGCCCGATGACGGGCTGGATTGACAAGGCCAAGTTCGCCGAGATGTTCCGGCCATGCTTCCATCACGATGTTAAGAAAGGCCAGCGTTACCTGCCACCATTCTGCGTGTTCTTCAGGCAGCAATTGCCGGATCGCCGACCAGTCAACCTCTTCGGTTTCCACCTGGTCCATAAGCCTTGCCAGGTCCTCGGCAAGCCACAGCGCGTCCGCCGCAGATGCCGGAAGAATGATCTGCTCCTCGCCATAGCGTTCGAGCAGGGCGGGCTGAAGGGATTTGACCCAGTGTTGCGTCAGGCGCGCCAGCACCAGCTTTCGCTGCAGCATATCCACCGGTTCGGTGCTATCCAGCAAAATCCCGGCCTCAGCGGCATCCGGTGAAAGGCTGGCAAGAAACTCCGTTTCATCAGGATCGCCGAGCGTGGCAATTTTCGGCAGGGCAATGCTTGCATGTCCGGCCATCTCGCGGGCAGCGTCAAGCAAAGCCACACCGAAACTGCGCGCTGCTCTGCGCGTTGGCAGAAAGATCATGCTGTCGGCCAGGCCCAGGGGATGTTCCAGCGGGTCGAAACTGTCTGACAGTTCGCCTGACAGGATAGACCTGGCAAGCGTTGGCAGAAAGGGCTGCGAGGGCGGGATAGTGAATACCCTGCCCGGCGGTATCTTTTTACTGTCCCCTCCGGCGGCACCCATGCTGGCTCCTGGCTGCTGATTCTGTACAACCAGCTTGGCATGAGGGATGGCAAACTGAAAGCGCCGGTTGATACTAGAGCGTGTCCTGGTTAGTTGGAAGCAGTTTGAATGGATGGATTTTTCGCCTCTGGCAAGGAGAAGACCGCAGAGCGATGCGATGGCATCGGACGAGGATTTCGACGAAGCCAGGGCGCAAAAGACACCACAGCTAATGCAATGCCATGTTGAATAGCTTTTGTTTTCTGCAATCGCCTGAACCTGGTTCCCGGGCCTTCGGGCTGCGTTGCAAAACGCTGACAGTGCCTGCACTGCCGCGCTTTTTGCGCCTTGCCGAAGTCCCGGTAACCGGCGTTCAAACGAACCCATCCAACCAGGACACGCTCTAGGCGAGGCGCATCCGGAAGGGCGGTCAGGCAGCACTCCGGGCGATGGCGGTTTCAGCCTCGCCAATCGATTCCGGCGTACCCACATGCAGCCAGAGGCCGTCGAGGCGCATCCCGTAGAGCCGCCCGGCTGCAGCAGCCCGATCGAACAGCATATTGACCGAAAACGGCTCATCCGGCGTGTCGTCGAAGATGCGCGGGTGAAAGACCGCTGCGCCGCAGTAAACAAAGGCCGCAATCTTGCGTTCCCGGCGCCGGGAAAGCCGGCCATCGGCATCCATGTCGAAATCGCCGCTGCCCTGATAGCCGACGGCCTGCTGCATGCCGCTCAGGAGCAGCAGAAAGTCCATTTTCGATCCATCCCACTGGCGGGCCATTGCCGGAAGATTGGGACAGACCCCTTCCAGCCAGAAGGAATCGGCGTTGAGCACATAGGAAGGCCTGTCATCGAGCTGGCCGAGCGCCTTTTTGATGCCACCGCCTGAATCCATCAGACAGGCGCGTTCATCGGAGATGGCTATTGCCGGCGGGTTGCGTCCGTCAAGATGGGCTTCCACCTGGTCAGCAAGGTGGTGAACATTAACTACCGCTTTTTTGACGCCAGCGTTGGCGAGCGCGTCAAGTCCATGGTCGATCAACGCCTTGCCGCACACTTTTATCAGCGGTTTCGGTGTCTGATCGGTAATGGGCCGCATCCGCATGCCAAGTCCGGCCGCCAGCATCATGCCTTGCCGGATATCTGCGCCATCTGAATTCGTTCCAGTATTTTGTTTTGTCATATCCGTTGTTCAATCTGTGATTTGCCGCCGCACATTTCGTTGTTTCATGTGTCAGCGCCGTGACAATTCCTCCGTTTGAAAGGCAACGCCGTTCTTTCCGAACATCTGCTCATACCATTGCCGGTAATCAGCAAGCGCCGGATGGGAAAAACTACGGTAAAGATAGTTTTGCAGCCTGGGCAGATGGCGAAGATAGCCTGGCTTGCCATCGCGCTCATCCAGCCGCACGAAAATGCCGAGAATCTTGGTTGCCCGCTGGGCCGCCATGATCGCATAGTCCTGCCTGAAGGACGTTTCGTCAAATGCGCCGGCGGTTTTCCGTTGAGCACAATAATGATCGAGCAAGTCGGTTTCCAGTTCCCTACTGACGTCCGTGCGGGCATCCTGTGCCAGGGAAGCAAGATCATAGGCTGAGGGGCCGACTACCGCATCCTGGAAATCGATCAGCCCAACCCGGTCGCTGCCCTGATGGTTTTCGCGCCAGATGATGTTGGGTGAGTGAAAATCGCGGCAGCAAAGCCGTTTTTCACTCTCTGCCAGCCGATCGATCAGCGCATTCCAGATTTCCAGAAACGCATCCCGCTCCGCTTGCGTTGCCGGATTGCCGCGAAACCGGGGAAGAAACCAGTCGATCAGCAGCTCTGTTTCGATAAGCATGGCGCCGCGATCATAGGCCGGCACCTCATACACGGTGCCGTTTGGCAATTCCTGCCGCGTCACCAAAGGCTCTTGGTGAAATTCTGCAAGCATCGCCGCGCTGGCAAGATAGCGCTCCCGGACGGGCAGACGATCTTCATTGACAATCGTTCCTTCGCCGAGATGTTCCAACAGGATCAGCCCCGCTTCAAGGTCGCAGGCATAAAGGCGCGGAACGGCAAGGCCTGCTGAATGCAAAATTCTGGCAACACCGGCAAAGGCGCTTACATCCTCAGCCAGATGCGCAATCCGGCTGTAGGGCTTGCCGTCACGGACCGGTGGCCCGTCGGGTTGTTTGGGTGCATCCATTAAAATCCGGGTCTCACCGCCAGCGTCAGCAGTTTCGTAACGGCGGGTTGAGGCGTCTCCCTGAAACCTTCGGCGGCCAACGCCTTTTTTCCAGCCGGTATCGAGAAACCGCCGGACCGAAAGGCTGCGGCCGATTGCGGCAAGCGCGTCCATCTGTCCGGTGATCCTCACGCTGCGAAGCTCGGCGCCGCCGGTCCCCGGTTCTTCAACGGTTATTTCCACATCAGCGGCAGGGAGCTCGCCTTCTCCCTTTTCCGGCCATTCGATGAGGGCGAGCGTATCATCATCGGCAGAGTTCAGGCCGAGCTCGTTACATTCGGCGGGATCGGCAATGCGATAAAGGTCGGCGTGAAGGATCTCGACAGATCCATGGCGCGGGGAGGCCGTATAGGATTGGACCAGCGAGAATGTAGGGCTCGGCACTTCAAGCGCAGTGTCATCGCAAAGCTGCCGGATCATGGCTCGGGCAAGAACCGACTTCCCGCTGCCAAGATCTCCTTTCAGATATATCACCCCATGACGAAGCGTCATGGCGATATCCTGGCCCAACTGCCGGGTTTCAGATTCCGAATGGGTGGTCACTTCAAGCAATGTATCCGGCAAACCGTTCATGCCCTCATGCAGGTTGATAGCAGCCTCCACGGGAGGAAAGTTCACCGCTTTCCCCGGCATGGATTGGCCGCCCCACATCCGCTATTCCGCTGCCTGGCGGCTGGCGGCCGGTTTATACGGGAATACGCAGACAAAGCGAGCACCCCGTTTTTCGCCTTGCTCTATCCGTACTTCACCGCCGTGAAGTTCAACAAGGCTGCGCACGATTGCAAGGCCAAGCCCGGCGCCGCGCTTCTGGCCCTCGCCGTTTTCAAAGCGCTCGAAAATCGCCGCCAATTTGTTCTTGGGAATACCCGGGCCTTCATCCTGGACGCTCAGTTCAACCGCGTCATCCTGTCTGCGAACCTCGATGCATATGGTGGAGCCATCCGGAGCGGCATCAATGGCATTGGCGAGCAGATTTTGCAGTACCTGGCGGATTCTCGCCGGATCGCCCGTCATGCCCTCTGCGGCAGGGTCGACAAAATTGCCGGTTTTCAGGCCGAACCGCTTCAGCTTGTCGGCCTGCATGGCAATGCAGTCCTCAATCACCGATTCGAAATGCACCGTATCCAGATCGAGTACCATGGCCCCTGCGTCGATGGTGGCAAGATCAAGCACGTCGTCAATCAGTGCCTTGAGGACATCGGATGCTTGCGAGATATATCCAAGATATTCTCTCTGCTTGCCGTTGAGCTCGCCCGGTACATCGCTCGACAAAATCTCCGCAAAGCCGGCAATGCTGGTCAGCGGTGCCCGCAGTTCGTAGGAAACATGCTGCAGGAAACGGTTCTTCAGGGCGCCCGATTCCTCAAGCGCATCGTTTCGCTCCTTAAGGGCCCGCTCCACATTGGCAGCGGCTGTCATGTCAGCAAAGGTCAGCATGGACTGACCTGCGGGAAGATGAACCAGATGATAGTCGAGGATCATGCCGGTATTGAGTTCAAGCCGGTCAACCAGGTCATCGCGGGTGTCGCGTACCCCGGTAATTTCGAGCCGAAGGGATTCCCATCGCTCTGCATCGTCAAGAAACGGCTTGATTCGGGTTGAAAGCTCGTTGACGTGCTCACCCGCGATATCCTCCGGTTTTTCAACGCCCCACAAGGTGAGAAAGGCAGGGTTGGTCAGCCGGACCCTGCCGTCAGAGCCAAACACCGCAACGGCCTCATTCAGGTGATCCAGGGTCTCGCCCTGGGTTCGCATCAGCGAATTGTAATCGCTTCGAAGCGCCAGTTCCTCGGTGACGTTTTCAAACACCCAGCTTGTGCCGCCCTGGTTCTGCGGGTTTATGATGACGCGCAAGGTGCGGCCGTCGGGAAGATGCCAGGACTCTTCCTTTGCCTCGGTGGACTGATAGGTAGCCAGCAGACCTTCCTTCCACCTCTTCCAGTCGGGCGTCTCCGGGAGTTTCCGGTTGGAACGCAGCATCTCCAGCAGATCACCATTGGACGGATTGTCTTCAACATCGCCGGCGGCAAGGTCCCACAATTGCTGGAAAGCGGAATTGTGGAACTGAAGCTTCTGCCGGGAATCGAAAATGGCGATTGCGGTTGTCAGATGATCGAAGGTTTGCTCGTGACTTGCGATGGTGTGTTTGAGCGTTGCCCTGACAGCCTCAACTTCGCTTCTGTCAATGGCGATTCCGGCAACACCATTTTCATTGGCGGCACATGAAGCGTCCATCATCCGCCGGTCGCCGGCGACCACAGCCGGCAGCTGCCCGAAAAAATGCTTGCCTTCCTCGAGCGCCGATTGGATGATCTGGCGTTCCTTCTTGTCGAAAAGCGGCCGGTTTTCCGCGATGGCCTTGTCGGGATCGTCAAGTTCCACCGCTTTGGCATAGGCAGGGTTGGCATAGGCAAGCTTGCCGTCACGGCCATTTATCCAGAATGCCTCGGGGAGTTTTTCCAGCAGTGCATCAAGCAGGGAAAAGCGCCTGCCCAGCCTGTCATGTTCGGCTTCAAGCCGCGCCAGTTCCGAACGCATGGAATCAAGCGGCAGAAAACGCACAAAGGCATGTCCGCCCGAAACGCGGCCCTGGGCCTCGAACATGCTGCCCTTGGCGGTTTCAAGGCTCAGGTCGAATTGGTTTCCGTCTTTCCGCAGCACTGCAATGGCGGCATCAAGCCTTCCTGCACTGTCCGCGTTGAGCCATCCACCGAAGGCAAGAAAGCTGTCGGGCTCTGCGGGGGCATCTTCCGACTGGGCGAGTTGGCCGATCACCTTCGGCTTTTCCGCCGAACCGTCCCAAACGACGATGCGCTGATCCTTGACCTCCACCAGTGCTGCCAGCCGGTCCCGGTCGGCGCGCAGGCTGGAGAAGTTTGCCCGCAATTCGGCGTTTTCCTCCCCGGTGCGCGCCCGCTCCCGAATAAGCCAGAACGCTGAAAGAAGGGCAAAGGACAGCGCACCGCCGAAAATCCCCAGCGGCAAAACCGATGCATCATCAATGGTAAATGGCGCAGCAGCCGCGCCGCCGGGCAGCCCCGCCAGACCGGCCAGCGCCAAGCCGGCTGCGGCACGGCGCCGGAATACAATGGCGCAGCTTGAATACAGGCCGCGCCTTATCCCTTCCAGCCGTGATACAACGCCTGTAACTCCCGCATTGACTGCGGGTCCTCGTAGTCGGGTTTCCCCAGGCATGTCCGGGTCCTCTGCCGCTTGGTTCCCTAGACCGCCCTGCCGAATATCCCGGTTTTCTACCGGGTATGGTTTTGATTCGGTCTACATTACAACATTTGCCGAATCGCCCGGTAGCAAAAAAAGGCCACAGACAAATCTTGCCAGATCTGTCAACGGCCAAAACACAATATATTGTGGGTAGGGGAGGAAAAATTAATACCGGTAGTGTTCCGGCTTATAGGGGCCTTCCGGCGTTACACCGATATAGTCTGCCTGTTCTTCCGACAGGCGGGTCAGTTTCACACCGATCTTGTCCAGATGCAGCCGGGCAACCTTTTCATCAAGGTGTTTGGGCAGGATATAGACCTGGTTGTCGTACTCCCCGCCCTTGGTCCACAATTCGATCTGGGCCAGAACCTGGTTGGTAAAGGATGCCGACATGACAAAGCTGGGATGCCCCGTCGCATTGCCAAGATTAAGCAGCCGGCCTTCCGACAACAGGATCATGCGATTGCCGGACGGCATTTCGATCATGTCCACCTGGTCCTTGATGTTGGTCCATTTGTGGTTTTTCAGCGCGGCCACCTGAATTTCATTGTCGAAATGGCCGATATTGCCGACGATTGCCATGTCCTTCATCTCACGCATGTGCTCGATGCGGATGACATCCTTGTTGCCGGTTGTGGTGATGAAAATGTCTGCGGTCTTCACTGCATCTTCCAGCTGAACAACCTCGAAACCGTCCATTGCGGCCTGCAGGGCGCAGATCGGATCGATCTCGGTAACCTTGACCCGCGCGCCTGCACCGCGCAGCGAGGCTGCCGACCCCTTGCCCACGTCGCCATAACCGCAGACGACGGCAGTCTTGCCTGCCATCATCGTATCGGTGGCCCGGCGAATGCCGTCGACGAGAGACTCTTTGCAGCCATACTTGTTGTCGAATTTCGACTTGGTGACAGAGTCGTTTACATTGATCGCCGGGAAGGGAAGATGGCCCTTTTCCATCATCTTGTAGAGGCGGTGTACGCCGGTGGTCGTTTCCTCCGACACGCCCTTGATTGCATGGCGCTGCTGAACGAACCAGCCGGGGCTTTCCTGCATCCGTTTCCTGATCTGGGCGAACAGGGCTTCTTCTTCCTCCGAAGCCGGGTTCCCGATCAGCTCTGTTTCACCTTCCTCAACCCGCGCGCCCAGCAGAATGTACAAGGTGGCATCGCCTCCATCGTCGAGGATCATGTTTGCCGTACCCTCGGGGAAGTGGAAAATCCGGTCGGCATAGTCCCAGTATTCCGGCAGGGTTTCGCCCTTGACGGCAAAAACCGGAACGCCGGCTGCCGCGATGGCCGCCGCGGCGTGGTCCTGGGTTGAGAAAATGTTGCACGAAGCCCAGCGCACCGATGCACCAAGGGTAACGAGGGTTTCGATCAGAACGGCGGTTTGCACGGTCATGTGCAGGGAACCGGCGATCCGGGCGCCCTTCAGCGGCTTGGAGGTTCCAAACTCCTCGCGAAGTGCCATCAGGCCAGGCATTTCCGTTTCTGCAATATCAAGCTCCTTGCGGCCGTAATCGGCAAGCTCGATATCCTTGATGATGTAATCTTTGTCAGCCATGAAACCATTCCGCTGTTGGCAATATCAATTGGCCCCGCTTTGGCCCGCAGGGACATCCGGCGGACCCTTTATCAGGACACCGGACAAGAATCAACGGCATATAAAGATATTGTTATGTGTTAATGAGCAGAGCCCAGGGTCATCTACTCATCTTCGCCGAAGCGCTCTTCCACCAGATTCCGCAGCGCCTCAAGCGCCTGCGATGATTGTGGGCCGGATGCGGAGATATGGATCGTGCAGCCCGGACTTGCCGCCAGCATCATCAGCCCCATGATCGAGGTTCCGCCGACGACATGGCCATCCTTGGAAACACGGATATCGGCGTCGAACTGTTCCGCACATTTTACAAATCGTGCCGATGCCCTGGCGTGCAGGCCGCGCTTGTTGATGATTTTGATTGCACGGGTTTGCGCGTCTTCACCCATTGGCGGCTTTCCGTCAGCTTCCATCCAGAAGTGCGCTCGCCACATTGATGTATTTGCGGCCCGATTCCTGGGCGGCGGAAACCGCATCCGCCAATTCCGCGTTCTCGCGGATGCTGGCCAGCTTGATCAGCATGGGCAGGTTGACGCCCGCGATCACCTCGACGATTCCCGCCTGCATGACGGATATGGCAAGGTTGGACGGCGTGCCGCCGAACATGTCGGTAAGGATGATAACCCCTTCCCCACGATTGACTTCCGCGACCGCATCCAGAATGTCCTGGCGGCGTTTTTCGACATCATCGTCAGGACCGATTGCGATGGTGGCAATATGCTCCTGCGGACCAACCACGTGTTCGACAGCCAGCAGGAATTCATGAGCGAGCTGCCCATGGGTGATGAGTACGATTCCGATCATCTTGCTATGCGATATCCCGTGCTGTGAGCAATGCAGTTTCCTTGCGGTCAGCGCGCCGGATTGTCAACGCACATGGTGCGATGTGGTTTTGGCAAGGCAAAATCCGGATGTCCCACCACCCATTCAAACCCTCAGTCCAAATCTGTTTTCCAGCACCGCCATCACAATGCGAACGCTCTGTGCCTCATGGCGTCTGGGCAGAAGGTATAACGGTATTGGAGAACAAAGCACCAGATCGCCAATATGGTCCAGATCGTTCTGCCCCGGCATGCGCTCCACCTGTTCATCATCCACCAGCCGGACAACAAGGTGGACCACCGCCGAGTTCTTGAAAGGCAGCGCAGCAATGCCGTAGCCGCGGATTTCCGCCATGCCGCGGATCGCCTCCGGTGCAACCGCTTTCAATCCGCCCTCGCTGCAAGCCAGCAACGCCTGATCGTCGGCAACAAGGGCACTTTCGACCCCTCTGGCCTTGCAGCGCTCCAGCAAGCCAAGCGCCAGCGATGTCTTGCCGCTGCCGGAGGGGCCCTCGATCAGAACTCCGAACCCGCCGATCTCCACCACGCTGCAATGGTGATTGCAGGCAGGCTTTGGACACTTTTCCTTGTCTGGATCAACTGTAGCTGCCGTCATGGGCGGGACGCTGCCTCCCCGGCCCTGATACGCCTTTGCTGCAGTAGGGGAAGCTGAAGAATGAAAAGGGCACCCCTTTCATTCCCGGAACGGTTTTCCGCGCGAATGGTGCCGCCATGGGCCTCGACGATTTGCCGCGAGATTGACAGGCCAAGACCCGAATTCTGTCCAAATCCCTGGGATTCCGGCCGATCCGTATAAAAGCGCTCGAAGATACGGTCGACCTTTTCGGCGGAAATTCCCGGACCGTTATCGGCAATGCGCAGGACAAGCTGGTCGCGGTCACGCTCCAGCGTCACCTCAATCCTGCCGCCATCTGATGGCGCAAAAGACTTGGCGTTGTCGATGATATTGATGATGACCTGCGCCAGCCGGTCTTCGTGGCCCTTTACCACAAAGGGCTTTGGTTTGCCGTTAGGCTGTCCGGAAGGGGTACGGATGTCGAGATGGATTTCGGGCATCGCGCTGTCCGCCTCCTTCGACGGCGTGTCGCGGGCCATGGAGACAATATTGGCGACCAGGGCTGCAAAATCGACGGTATCGGCCTGTTCGCGGGCCAGTTCCGCATCCAGGCGTGAAGCATCCGAGATATCGGTGATCAGCCGGTCCAGACGTTTCACGTCGTGCTGGATCACGCCGTAGAGCCGGGTTTTGGCTTCGTCGGTTTTGGCAAGGGGCAGGGTTTCAACCGCGCTGCGCAGGGACGTCAGCGGGTTCTTCAACTCATGGCTGACATCGGCGGCAAAGCGTTCGATGGCGTCGATGCGCGAATACAATGCCGCCGTCATGGAGCGGATTGAAGCTGAAAGCGTTCCGATCTCGTCTTGGCGGTTGGAGAAATCCGGAATTTCCTCGCGGGATTCAACGCCCTTGCGAACCCGGTTGGCCGCTTCCGACAGCTTGCGCAGCGGGGTGGCGATGGTGCCGGCCAGAAGCACGGACAGCACGATCAGCACGATGGCGGCAACGAGAAAGATGCGCAGGATCGCCAGGCGCTCTTCGGTAACGATCTTGTCGATCTCATTTCCCTCGGAGGAAAGCAGCAATACACCCGATATCACCCGCAGGCGCTGAATGGGAACGGCGACGGAAATCACCTGTTCCCCTCTCTGGGTCATGCGAACCACGGTCGACGGCGAACCGGTCAATGCCGAAACGACTTCCGGATAGTGAATGCCTGTATTGGGATGTTCCACATAGGTTGGCAGGTCGCGGCGCTGCAGAAGCCGGTTGAGAAAGTTTCCGATGCGCGAAATCATCCCCTCCGGCTCGTCCTCCTGCAGGGCCGGAAGGTTGTAGCGGAGTACCTTGCCTCCGGCATACAGAAACTTGGTGTCCAGCACGAGAATGCCGTCCTGATCATAGACCCTGGCCCGGGTACGCGCAGGTTGCACCAGGGAGCGCAGCAAGGGCGCCACCACTTCAGGGTTTACCGGAGAGGCCAGATCGTCGAGCGGCGAAATGGTCGGCGAGGTGGATTCGCCTGCCTGCAACTCCAGCAGCTTGTCGGGATCGACGGTAATCGTGCCGATTTCCATGGTTGCCTGTGAGGCAATGGCACCGGCGATGATCTTGCCCTGGGCAACGAGGCTGTCCTTGTAGGCTTCGACCAGACCTTCGCGAAACTGGTTGAGATACAAAATGCCCGACAGCAGCACGGCAAGTGCCGACAGATTGAGGAAAACGATGCGCCTTGTCAGTGATGAAAAGAGCAACTGCCGCGCCCGCTGAAAAATGCGGTTGGCATCGCCGGAACCTTCGACCCGTTGCGCAGGTTCGCCGCTGTCCGCGTTTGCGGGATGTTCATCATCTACAGGTTTTTTGCCATCGCCTTCTTCGGTTGCGGCCTTCGCAACAGTATCCTGCTCCGTCTTGTCGCCGCGCGCTTTCCGTCCCCGATAAGAGGCAGAGCTCTCGTCGGGCATCGTATCGCTGTCTTCGCCAGCGGAAGCATGGGGCGGCTGCTTGTTTGGGCCGAGTTCCATCCGAATCAAGCCTGTCCTGCCGGCGGGCACCGCCACGCGGCGCCAATGACCGGGCCGTATATAGATAATGGGCTTTGTTCCGGCGTGCAATCAAGCAAGGCTAAAGCAGATGGCTCATGATTCCCTGAAGCGATAACCGACGCCATACAGGGTTTCGATCATCTCGAAGTCGTCATCATGCGCCTTGAACTTCTTGCGCAGCCGTTTGATGTGGCTGTCGATCGTCCGGTCGTCCACATACACCTGATCGTCATAGGCTGCGTCCATCAGCGCATCGCGGCTCTTGACGACACCGGGACGCTGCGCCAGCGCATACAGAATGAGGAACTCCGTCACGGTCAGCGTGATCGGCTTGCCCTTCCAGGTGCAGGTATGGCGTTCCTGGTCCATGGCCAGGTGCCCGCGCTCCAGAAGCTTTGCTTCACCGCCACTGCCGCTGCGCGATCCACCTTCGTTGATCGCTGCCGCCCGCCGCAGCACCGCCTTGACCCGCTCGACCAGAAGCCGCTGGGAAAACGGTTTCTTGATGAAGTCGTCGGCACCCATCTTGAGGCCGAACAGTTCATCGATCTCGTCATCTTTTGAAGTGAGGAAAATCACCGGCAGATCAGACTTCTGCCGCAGGCGCCGCAGCAGTTCCATGCCATCCATGCGTGGCATCTTGATGTCGAAAATGGCAAGGTCCGGCCTGCGGGCCATCAGCCCGTCCAGGGCAGAGGCACCATCGGTATAGGTTTCGACCCGGTACCCCTCGGACTCCAGCGCGATGGAAACCGAAGTCAGGATGTTGCGGTCGTCGTCGACAAGGGCAATGGTCGGCATTTCGGGATCGGCTCCGGTAAGAGTTTATTTCCCGCTATACAGGGAAAGGAATTTCGTTGCGCAGTTCTTTCAAAAATACGCGCAAATTGTGACGCCGGACAACCTGCTTCAATATCCTTCATCAAGGTAAACGGCAAAATCATTGAAACCAAACCGTCTGCGGCCCGCCACATTTGCGGCCCAAGGCGCTGACTTGCAAGGAAAAATCGGCCTCAATACCGTGCACCGTGATGGCACGGATTTCAATCGTTTAAAAATTTTAAACCGATTAATAAACTGATTTATTTGAGTAATCCTGCACCGTTTATTGTCTGAAAACAGGTTTTAAAGTATGAGAACGGACCTCCGATATCACGGCAGGAAGGAAGGCAGCTTGGCTGGGCAGAACCCGTCAGCGCGACAGAGGCTTATTCTAAGGGTGTGCGGCGGCATGCCGGGAGACAGTTCATGAAACAGATCGGTACATACAACACCAGCCACGATCTTTCTGCATTCGGCTTTTCCGGTCTGAAGGCCGTCCGCTGGAACTTGACAGCGCCCGCGCTGTACGAAGAGTCGGCCCGGCGCAATGAAAGCCGAATTGCCGAAGGTGGTGCACTTGTGGTGGAGACAGGACAGCACACAGGCCGCTCGGCAGCGGACAAGTTCGTCGTTCGCGATGCTTCCACCGAGGACACGATCTGGTGGGACAACAACAAACCACTGCCGCCTGAGGCATTTGAAATTCTCAAGCAGGACATGCTGCATCATGCCGAAGGCAAGGAGCTCTTCGTTCAGGACCTGTATGGTGGCGCCGACCCGGCCAATCGCATCAAGGCACGGGTGGTGACTGAATATGCGTGGCATTCCCTGTTTATCCGCAATCTTCTGATCCGGCCGGAGTTTTCCGAACTTGCCGGTTATGTTCCCGATATGATGATCGTCGATCTGCCAAGCTTTAAAGCAGATCCCGCCCGTCATGGCTGCCGGTCCGAAACCGTCATCGCCTGCGATCTGACGAGCCGGATCGTTCTGATCGCCGGAACTTCCTATGCCGGCGAAATGAAGAAATCGGTATTTACGGCGCTCAACTATACGCTGCCTGAAAAGGACGTCATGCCGATGCACTGTTCGGCAAATGTGGGCGATGAAGGTGATACGGCCGTTTTCTTCGGTCTGTCGGGCACCGGAAAGACAACGCTTTCCGCCGATGCTTCCCGCACCCTTATCGGCGATGACGAGCACGGTTGGGGTGAAGATGGCATCTTTAACTTCGAGGGCGGTTGCTATGCCAAGACCATTCGTCTTTCACCGGAAGCCGAACCCGAGATTTTTGCAACGACACAGCGTTTCGGCACCGTTCTGGAAAACGTTGTGCTGGACGAAAACCGCATTCCCGATTTCGATGACGGGTCGTTGACGGAAAATACCCGCTGCGCCTATCCGCTGGATTTCATTCCGAATGCCTCGCAAAGCGGCCGAGCGCCACATCCCCGCAACATCATCATGCTGACGGCCGATGCTTTCGGTGTTCTGCCGCCAATTTCACGCCTGACCCCCGCTCAGGCAATGTTCCATTTCCTTTCAGGCTACACCGCCAAGGTTGCCGGCACCGAAAAGGGCGTGACAGAACCGGAGGCAACCTTCTCCACCTGTTTCGGCGCGCCGTTCATGCCCCGTCATCCCTCCGAATATGGCGATCTTCTGCGCAATCTCATTGCACGTCATGGCGTAAGCTGCTGGCTGGTCAATACCGGCTGGACCGGTGGCGCTTACGGCATTGGTTCGCGGATGCCGATCAAAGTTACCCGCAAGCTGCTTTCAGAAGCGCTGAACGGCAATCTCAACAATGCCGAATTCCGCGTCGATCCCAATTTCGGCTTCGAGGTACCGGTTTCGGTCGACGAGATTGATGACAGCATTCTCGATCCGCGCTCGACCTGGGCTGACGGCAGCGAATATGATGCGCAGGCCCGAAAACTGGTCAACATGTTCCGCCAGAACTTCGTCAAGTTCGAAGACCATGTCGATCAGGAGGTGCTGGCTGCTGCCTCGGTGGCGCTTCAGGCTGCGGAATAGTCTTTCGATACTGAAAGCTATCTGGTTGAAGTTCAAAAAAAAGCCCGGCAGCAGGCCGGGCTTTTGATTATCCGTGTGCGGTCAAAATAAAATCAGTGAAGCCGTACCGGCATCAACTGGTTGTCCATGGCGTAGGCGGCGGCGGTTTCCAGATCAGGGCAGACTGCCAGCAGATTGCCCCGGGCGGAAAAAACGCCCAGACCGGACACGGTTTTTGCAGATGGCACGCCGGCGGCGTATTCTTCACCGCTCACCGGACGGAAATAGGCAAGCTGGCCTTCGCCGAGAAGCAACAGTTCTCTTGCGGCAACCTCATCCAGCGACTGCTTCCAGGCTTCGGCTTCCGCCGTATTTTCCGGTTTTTGATTATCATCCAGCATGGCGGCTACTCCTTACTTGCTGTTGCCGATCTTGATCTTCTTGACCTTGAGCTCCGGCTCAAGGTGAACCAGATCGACCGACAACAGGCCGTTCATCAATTCCGCGCTTTTGACTTCAATGCCGTTTGCCAGAACGAAGCTCTTTTGAAACTGCCGTGCGGCAATACCGCGGTGAAGAAACTCTCTCGACGGATCGGGCTCCTGCCTGCCGGTGATTGTCAGCTGGTTGTTCTCCAGCGCAATGTCCAGCTCGTCTTCCGAAAATCCGGCAACGGCGAGGGTGATCCGCAACAGGCTCTCTTCCTCGCCTGTGATGCGCTCAATGTTGTAAGGGGGTAGCCGTCGCCATTGCTGCGGGCGATTTTTTCAGCCATGCGCTCGATTTCCTCGAAACCAAGCATGAGCGGGCTGCCGAAATGAGATACGCGATTCATGGTCCTGTCCGATCCCTGTTCGGAAGATGACTTCCGGTTGGCAATCTTGCATGCGGCCCGATGGCACCGCATTCAAGTCAGGATATGGGGTCAAACTTCGAAGGGTTCAAGGCAGGATCAAGGGATGACAAATGCGGCGGCTGTGATTATCAAGCGCTGACACAATTTCAATTGCGTTGAAGTAACCAGGTTCGCCGGCATTGGCGGGCGGCGAATTTTCCGGAGAAAACTGATGAATGCAGCAAAAACTGCCGAGCGGGTGAAGGCCGGCAGCCTGAACGTTGACAAAAAACTCTATGAATTTGTCAACAAGGAAGTCCTGCCTGGAACCGGTGTGCGGGAGAAAGCTTTCTGGCCGGGTTTCGGCAAGATCGTGGATGCCCTGACGCCGAAAAACCGCGAACTGCTGGCCCGCCGGGAGGAACTGCAGGAACAGATCGACCGGTGGCATCTCGACAATCCCGGAAAGCACTCCGATTTGAAGGCCTACAAATCCTTTCTGAAGAAAATCGGCTATATTGTACCGGAAGGAAAGCCGTTCTCGGTAACCACTTCAAGAGTGGATGACGAGCTTACCACCATTGCCGGGCCGCAACTCGTGGTTCCTGTCATGAATGCTCGCTATGCCCTCAATGCCGCCAATGCACGCTGGGGATCTCTCTACGATGCGCTCTACGGCACCGATGTCATACCGCAGACCGGTGGGGCCGCGCCTGGCAAGGGCTACAACCCGGTTCGCGGCAAGAAGGTAATCGCCTGGGGCCGCAAACTGCTGGACCGCATGGCGCCGCTCAAAGACGGCAAGCACGCTCAGGTCAAGGCCTATCGTGTGAAGGGCGGCAAGCTGGCCGCTGAACTTGCCAAGGGCGAGACAACGCTGGCTGACCCCAAGCAGTTCGCAGGCTTCACCGGCGAACCGGGGAACCCGGACTCCATTTTGCTGGTCAACAATGACCTGCATGCGGAAATCATTGTCGATCCGGACCATCCTGTCGGCAAGGACGACAAGGCGGGGGTTTGCGATATCGTTCTGGAGTCCGCTGTTTCCACCATCATGGATTGCGAGGACTCCGTTGCCGCCGTCGATGCGGAAGACAAGGTCGTGGTTTACCGCAACTGGCTTGGCCTGATGAAGGGTGATCTTGAAGACACCTTTGAAAAGGGCGGCAAAAGGGTCACCCGCAGCCTCAATCCCGACAAGGCCTATAAAAAGCCGAATGGCCGGCCGGCGGCGCTGCACGGCCGTTCGTTGATGTTTGTGCGCAATGTCGGGCACCTGATGACCAATCCTGCCATTCTCGACCGCAATGGCGACGAGGTGTTCGAGGGTATCCTGGATGCGGTGATCACCTCGCTTTGCGCCCTGCACGACATTGGCCCCAAGGGCCGGCACCTAAATTCCCGCAAGGGGTCGGTCTACATCGTCAAGCCGAAGATGCACGGGCCTGAGGAAGTTGCCTTCGCAAACGAGCTGTTTGCTGCGGTCGAAGACCTGCTGGGCATGAAGCGGAACACCCTGAAAATGGGCATCATGGATGAAGAGCGGCGAACCACTGTTAATCTGAAGGAATGCATTCGTGCCGCCAAATCGCGGGTGGTGTTCATCAATACCGGCTTCCTGGACCGCACCGGCGACGAGATTCACACGTCCATGAAGGCCGGTCCGATGATTCGAAAAGGCGACATGAAGTCGTCGACCTGGATTACGGCCTATGAAAACAACAATGTTGATGTCGGGCTAAATTGCGGCCTTTCCGGCAAGGCGCAGATCGGCAAGGGAATGTGGGCGGCCCCCGACATGATGGCCGATATGCTGAAGCAGAAAATCGGGCACCCGAAATCCGGCGCCAATACCGCCTGGGTTCCTTCTCCCACAGCTGCCACGCTGCACGCGACCAATTATCATGAGGTGAATGTCAAAGCGGTTCAGAAAAAGCTGGCAAGACGCAAGAAGGCGAAACTGGACGACATTCTGAACGTGCCGGTGGCGATACGCCCCAATTGGGACAAGGCCGCGATCCGGCAGGAACTCGACAACAACGCCCAGGGCATTCTCGGCTATGTGGTCCGCTGGATCGACCAGGGCGTCGGCTGCTCCAAGGTGCCGGACATTCACGATGTCGGACTCATGGAGGACCGCGCGACCCTGCGCATTTCCTCCCAGCACATGGCAAACTGGCTTTATCACGGGGTCTGCAGGAAATCCGACGTCATGGCATCATTGAAGCGCATGGCAAAGGTCGTCGACAAGCAGAACAAGGGTGATTCCGCCTATCGTAACATGGCCCCGGACTTTGAAAGTTCCGTTGCCTTCCAGGCTGCCTGCGACCTGGTGCTGTTGGGCACCGAGCAGCCTTCAGGTTATACCGAGCCGGTTCTTCACCGCCGCCGCCGCGAACTGAAGGGCAGCTGATCTCAATCAGGTGTGCTCCAGCCGGTTCTTGCGGTTCCGTCAAAAGCGACATCGCATTCAAGACACGAAAAAACCCGCCGGATGGCGGGTTCATCATGCTCTGCAATATGGGCTGTCTTACTGGATCACCACCACCTTGGCGCGGCCCTTCACACGGTCGTAAAGATCGATGATGTCCTGATTGATCAACCGGATGCAGCCGGAAGATGCTGCCGTGCCGATGGATTTCCACTGCGGCGTACCATGAAGGCGGTAGAGCGTATCCTTGCCGTTCTTGAACAGGTAGAGCGCCCGCGCACCCAGGGGATTGTTCAGGCCAGGCTCCATGCCGCCATTGTCAGCGCTGTATCTTGCCAGTTTGGGCTGCCGGCGAATCATTTCAGAAGGCGGCGTCCAGGTTGGCCACTTCTTCTTCCAGCCGATATAGGCAGTACCCTGCCACTCAAAGCCCTGGCGGCCAACGCCGACACCATAGCGCATTGCCGTACCGCCGTCCTCGACCAGATACAGAAACCGCTTGGATACATCAACGACGATGGTGCCCGGCTTCTCATTGGTCACGTAGGGAACGCGCTGACGCAAATACTGCTTGTCCATCTTTTCAACGGGAATGCGGGGCAGTTCATAGCCTTCGTCGACCACGGCTGCATATTGCAGTCGCGGATTGGGGCCGCTGCGGCGTGTAAAATTGAACTTCGGAAAATTCGCAACAAAGGCCGCACGGTCAAATGTGGGCATTTCCGGCTGAAAACCGGTGGAACTGCAGCCTGCAAGCAACACCGCAGCCATTGCCGCGAGAAAGAGTCGAGAGAGTTTTTTCATGGGATTCCGCCGTTTTGGGAGGCCCGTTCGTACCTCGGATTTGAACGAGCGGCCATTCTGCTTCCGTTTGCGCGATAACAGAGTGGGCATTCTGCCAGCAAGCAAAATAAGAAAATGACTTTAGGTAATGCCGCGATGTTGCAAATATGGCACGTTCAGCAGACATGTTTTCATGCCGCCGGGAGCTTGCTACGATGGGCAATTCCAGCTTGAATCGGATGTATCATGCCCATTGTCCAGATCGCCGGCAACAATCCGCTCGTTGACGGGCGGCAGTCTGAAAAAGCGCTGATGGTCCAGCGTGGCATGATACGCCACCTGGAAGATGCCGGCCATGCCGTTCTGCCGGAGTTTCCGCTTGCCAATGGCCGCCGTGCGGACCTGCTTTGCCTGGACCGGAAGGGCAGGTTCACACTCATTGAGATCAAGTCGTCGGTGGAAGACTACAAGGTTGACCGCAAATGGCCTGAATATTCCGGCTTTTGCGACTATTTTGCCTTTGCCACCTGGTCTGGTGTGCCGGCAGGCATCTTTCCCCAAACCACGGGTCTTTATGTTGCCGATGCCCACTATGCGGAGTTGCTGCGTGAGCCGCCGGAGCAGACGATGCATGCCGCCAGCCGAAAGGCACTCACACTGCGCTTTGCCCGTCTGGCTGCCCAACGGGCTGAGCGCATTGCCCGCTTTGCCGAAGCCGGCGATCTTGCTTTCGACCGGCTGGACTTCGATAAATCAGCGGATTGAATGATCTTCAGCGCGGTGCCCGTTTGGCCAGAATGCGTTGCAGGGTACGGCGATGCATGTTGAGCCTGCGCGCTGTTTCAGAGACGTTGCGGTCGCACAGTTCATAAACCCGCAAAATATGCTCCCAGCGGACCCGGTCCGCTGACATCGGATTTTCCGGTGGTTCGGCCTTGTCTTCCGGCTTGCGCATCAGCGCCGCATAAACCTCATCGGCATCAGCCGGTTTTGCCAGATAATCCACCGCCCCCAGCTTTACCGCGGTGACCGCCGTGGCGATGTTGCCGTATCCGGTCAGAACGATGGCGCGGCAATCGGGCTTTGCCTTGCGGATAACCTCGATCACATCAAGGCCGTTGCCGTCCGACAGGCGCATGTCCACCACCGCGAAGTCAGGCGGATTTGCCTTCACAAGGGCAACCGCGCTGGCCATGGTTTCCGCCATGTCCACCTCAAAGCCGCGTGCTTCCATGGCGCGGCCGAGCCGCGTCAGAAACGGCCGGTCATCGTCCACCAGCAGCAGCCGCCGGTTTTCGGGCATGTCTGCCTCGATCTGTGTATCCTGTGTCATCAGCCTAATTTAGGGTCCATGCGGCAATTGGAAAAGGAAAACTTTTGCCGCAACTCTATTGTGCGGATTTTGGCGAAGCCTGTTCGAAGTCGGCGCGGTTCCAAACCACTTCGACCGCTGCACCGCCTTTGGCCGGCTTGTTTCGGAAGGTGAGCATCGCGCCACTGCGTTCAAGCAGGGTTTTTGCAATAAACAGCCCCAGCCCCAGCCCGCCGCCGGTATCCATGTGGGAAGCGGAGTGGTGGGAGATGAACGGTTCGCCGATATGCTCCAATACGGCAGGCGAAAATCCCTTTCCGTCATCCGAAATTGTGATGGCAACTTTCTGCTGGTTCCAGCTGGCGGAAAACGTCACACGGGTTTCTGCAAAGTCCACGGCGTTTTCCAGAAGATTGCCGAGACCGTAGATAATGGCCGCGTTGCGCCTTGCCACTGGCAGCGGCGGTTCGCCTTCCAGGCGGATATCGATTACCGCATCTCCCAGCCGGTAGGGCGCAGCGACCTCTTCCAGCAGGACGCCAATGGAAAGCGTGGTGATATTTTCATCTTCCTCGGAAGAAAGGGTGGATATCTTTCGCAGGATTTCCCGGCAGCGGTCTGCCTGACTGTGCAACAATTCCATATCTTCCTTGAGACTGCTTCCCGTTTCCGCTTCACGCAGCATTTCCTTGGTCACCAGCGAGATGGTCGCCAGCGGCGTTCCCAGTTCGTGGGCCGCCGCCGCCGCCAGGCCGTCCAGGTTCGAGATGTGCTGTTCGCGCTGCAAAACCAGCTCGGTCGCCGCAAGGGCATCGGCAAGTTTGCGCGACTCGTCGGCCATCCGGAACATGTATACCGCAGTGAAGGCCATGGTAGACGCAATGGCCACCCATATGCCGGCCTTGATCTCCAGTGGCAGGACAATTCCACCAGGCTCGAACCATGGCAGCGGCTGGTGAAAGAAAACCAGCAAGCTTGTTGCAGCAAGTGCCAAAACAAACAGTAGCGCTGTATACTTCGCGCGTTGTGTCGCAGCCGAAACGATAACGGGCACCACCAGCAGGATTGAAAACGGATTCTGAATGCCTCCGGTCAGATACAACAGCGAAGCAAGCTGCAAAATGTCATAGGCGAGCAGTCCCATGACCGCTGGCCCGCGCCAGCGCACATTGCCCGGATAGCGAACCCGCAGGAACAGGTTGAGCCAGGCAGACATGGCGATCACCAGCAGGCACGGTAACAGCAGCATGTCGAAGCCCATCACGAAATGGATGAACAGCACGGCAACGGTCTGACCAACGATGGCAAGCCAGCGGATACGAATGGTCGTGTTCAGGCGAACGGCCAGGCTGTCGCCATTGCCGGGCGAGGTACTGGTTTCCGTCAGCATTCTATTTCGTTGCAACATGGCGCTCTGTATGTGCCGGGAAACCGGTCCCGTGTTACCGTGGTTTCGTTCTGACCGTCGCCTGCGCAGTTGCCGGATCTTCCGGCCAGTAGTGCTTGGGATAGCGCCCGCGCATTTCCTTCCGCACGTCCTGCCAGCTGCCCGCCCAGAAACCCGGCAGATCGGTGGTGGTCTGGACCGGGCGCATGGCCGGCGACAGCAGTTCGAGCGTAACCGGTAGCGGTTGCGGCAGCAATCGGCTTGCAATTGCCGGATGCCGGGTGAGGCCATAAAGCTCCTGTACCCTTGCCCGAAGCACCACCTTTCCGCCACCCTCATAGTCAAGGCGCTGTTGGCGGCCGGTCGGTAGGGGCCAGTTTTCAGGGGCGATCTGCAAAAGACAGGTCATGGCATCGTGCCCTGAATAAAGATACAGGCCATCGGTGATCTTGCCTGCCTTGATGTCCGAAGGGCTCTTCGCCCCGGACAACAGCGGCAAAAGCCAGTCTTCCATGCTTTCCTGAAGCGATGCTTCATCAACGGGAGGAAATTTTTCTGGCAGATGATGACGGGCAAACGCCATTCGCGCAAGCAGCGCGGGCACCGCGCCTTCGCGAAAAGCTGGCAGGGCGGAAAAAAGCCCCTCCTTCCGGATCAGGCCGGCAATGGCTTCTTCCAGCCGGTCACCGGCTTTCAGGGGAACGGTTCGGGAAGAAAGCTCGAGGCGATCCAGTTGCTCAACCATACGCGCCCGAAAAGTGCCGCTGGCCTGGTCAAGTTCGATCACCCGGTTCTGTTTGATGCGCGCTTCGTGGAGGGCTCTGATTTCGGTGGGCTCGATGGCCACAGCACGCAACACGCGTGCTGAAGCCGCTGTCCCCTGAAGGTCTGCCACCACGATGTGTTTTTCCTGCGACAGAGGATCGGCTGCATCAAGGCGTGCACGCCTGCCATTGGCAAGACGAAACGATATCGAACCATCTGCGCTCTGGCCCATATTGGCGGCAATGCGGTCGGGATAGGCGAGGGAAAGCAGTCCGCCGACAGTTGTATCGTTCGGCAACTTGACGGCCGGTCTTCCCTCATGGGCTATCGCTTTATCCGCCAATCTCCGCGCTGCTGACTTGATGCGTTTTGCGTACGGCCCTTTATCATTCCGCAACCGGTTCAAGCTGTTCTCAAGATCGGTACCTTTGCCACCAAGGCTCGGCTCTTCGATCAGCAGGGCTGAAAGTGCGGCAAGCTGGAGAAGAGCGGAAGAGGTCGCAGACAATACCATATTGGCAAGCCGCGGTCTTGCGGGCAGCTCACGCATTGCGCGGCCCTTCGCGGTGATAATGCCGTTTTTGTCCAGCGCGCCCAATTGCTGCAATGCGGTCAGCGACGCCTGCCAGATGGCAGCAGGCGGCGGATCAAGCCATTTCAACGTCAGGGGATCGGTTACCCCCCAATCGGCCAGATCGAGCACCAGATTTGAGAGATCGCTCTCCAGTATTTCCGGCCGCTCGAATTCGGCAAGGGAAGCAGTCTGGCTTTCATGCCATAATCGGATGGCCCTTCCCGGAGCAGTCCTGCCCGCTCTGCCGGCGCGCTGTGTCACAGAGGCAAGCGATGCGCGCACCGTTTCGAGCCGAGAAACCCCGGCAGCAGCATCATAGCGCGATACCCGGGCAAGGCCGCAATCGATGACAGTGGTAACGCCTTCGATGGTAAGGGAGGTTTCGGCAATCGATGTCGCCAGGACGATTTTCCGCCTGCCTGGCTTCGGCGCCGCGATGGCGGCAAACTGATCTTTGGGATCAAGCGCACCATAGAGCAGGTGAATGTCGACATCATCCGGCAAATTGACCGGTTGCAGCAACCGGTCATGCACGCGGTGAATCTCCCGCTGGCCCGGCAGAAAGCAAAGCAGGCTGCCGGCATCCTCCTGCAGGGTCTTGCGGATCGCCGAGGCCATGGCCTGGTCAAGGTGTTCGTCGGCCTGGCGGGTTCGGTAGGAAATCTCCACCGGAAAGGACCGGCCGGCACTTTCGATGACCTTCGCACCGTCAAGCAGTTCAGCCACCCGTGCGCCATCCAGCGTTGCGGACATGGGAACAAGGCGCAGATCCGGCCGCAGCGCTTTCTGGCTGTCCAAAGCCAGGGCCAGGCCGAGATCGTTATCGAGACTGCGTTCGTGAAATTCGTCGAACAGCACGGCGCCAATGCCTGCAAGTTCCGGATCGGCGACGATCATGCGGGTAAAAATGCCCGATGTGACAAATTCGATCCTCGTCTGCGGGGAAACCTTCGTTTCGTGCCGGACACGATACCCCACACGCCTGCCAACGGGCTCACCCAGCAGGGAGGCGACATGAATGGCGGCAGACCGGGCGGCCAATCGTCTCGGTTCCAGCACAAGAATTCTGCCATCGCGAAGCCAGTTGCAGGAAAGCAGGGCCGGCGGGACGCGGGTCGTCTTGCCTGCACCCGGCGCTGCCACCAATACGGCGCATGAAGCGTGTTCAAGCACGTTGAGCAAATCCGGCAGTACATCATCGATCGGCAGTCTGCCGGCATTCATTGTGTAGCCGCCTGTGAGTACATGGCTTACCCTGTCAGCTCGATGACCCTGCCGCCTGCCGCCGCCGCATCGGCGGGGTCGTGGGTTACCAGCAATACCGGTAACCGGCGGCTTCGGGCTTCGGCGAAGACGAAATCCCGGATTTGCTGGCGCAGGTCCGAATCAAGTTTCGAAAACGGCTCATCCAGCAGCAGTGCCGATGGTTGTGCAAGCAGCACCCGCATCAGCGCCACGCGTGACTGCTGACCACCGGAAAGGGTTGCCGGGTCCCGGTCGGCCATGCCCGCAAGGCCGGCTTCTTCCAGTGCCGCATCAATGCGGTCCCTGCGCGCGCTGGAATCCAGTGCCGGATCATGGGGCAGGGCAAAGGAAAGATTGCCGCCAACGCTCATATGCGGAAACAGCAAGGCATCCTGAAACAGCAATCCCACCCTGCGGTTTTCCGCGGGCATGCTTGTGATGTCATTGCCGCCGAGCGTCACGCCCCCCGCCGCTGTAAAAGCCGGGTCGAGAAAACCGGCGACATAGGCAAGCAGGCTGGATTTCCCGCAGCCTGATGGCCCCATCACCGTCAGCACTTCGCCAGGTTCGATACAGCCATCAAGATCGATCAGGCGGCGTCCGGCAAGTTCGATCTTCACGGCGTGAAAACACAGGGAACTGGCGGCAGCCGCGTTACGCTTTGTTTCAACGGTCATCCGGTTTTCATGCCCTTGCGCCTTGCGAAGAGCAAGGCCGGTACAAGGGTAGCCACCAGAAAACCGGCGAAAGGAAGCGCCATCTGCAGGAAGGCATAGACCCCGATCACCCTGCGGTCACCACCTGCGGCAAGTCCGACGGCTTCTGTCGTCAGGGTCGGCCAGCGCCCCGCGCCAACGAGCAAAGTGGGTAGGTATTGGCCGATGGAAACGGCAAAACCGATCGCGGCCGCCGCAAGGATGGCCCGCAGCATCATCGGCATGCGGATACGCCAGAAGATGCGGTTGGCCGTCGCCCCAAGCGAGGTGGCAATCTGTCCGTAGCGCCCGTCCAGCGCACGCCACGGGTCTGACAGGGATAAAAAAACATAGGGCAGGACAAAGACAATGTGGACCATGACCACTGCCCAGAACCAGCCATTGAGGCCCACCGCCAGAAACAGCATCTGCAGGCCGAAGAGAAATGCAGGTTGCGGCACCAGCAAGGGCAGATAAACGATTCCAAGTGCTCTAGTGCCGCCGCTGCGGCCAAGCCGTGTTTCGCGCTCCAGGCAAGCCAGGGTCAGGCAAACAGCAGCAAGGGTGGCGATGAAGGCAATGTTGACGGTTATTGAAAGCGGCACGCCGACTGCCTGAAGGTGACGCGACCATGTTTTCATGCTCCAGGATGCAGGCAGGGCATCGGGAAATGCCCAGTAGCCGGCAAACGACCACAGGGCAAGCGCACCGAGGCCAGCGAACACCAGTCCTGCCGCAAGACTCATGGCTGTGCCGGCAGCGATCCGGGCCGTCCGGTCGCGCCGCCAGCGCCGGCCCGACGCAGAAAATCGCGCTGCAATGGCGCTGCCAATGCGTTCAAGCATGAGCCAGATCAACAAGGCGGCAGCGGTTAGCAGAAACTGCAACACGGCACCGGCAGATGCCATGAAGCGGCGGGTCAGATCCGGATCGTTCATCCAGTCGACCAGGCGCACGGCCAGCGGTGCGGGGTTGGTCGGCCCCAGGATAAGCGCTACATCCACCACCGAACTCGCATAGGCGATCACTGCAAAAACGGCGAGGCGAATCTGGCGGTAGAGCGGCGGGCCAAGCACCAGCAGAAAGCCCGCCATGCGGCCATATCCCAGGCCGGTGGCGATCTTCTGATGAGCATCGGGCTTTACCTGGGGCAGGGCCGCCAGCAAAACCAGAAAAAGGAACGGGACCTCCTTGATCACCAATCCGGCCATCATGGCAAAACCCCAGGGGTCGTTGAGAATCTGAACATCCGGCGGACGGGTGAGCCCGGTAAGTTCCGGCGAGATCAAACGCATCAGCCAGCCTGACGGTGCGATCATGAAGGCAAAGCCGAAGGCTGCAGCGGCATGGGGAATGGAAAGGAGTGGCGAAACCAGATGCTGCACCCGGGCAAAAAACCGCGTATTCGACCATGCTGCAAAGAACGCCATGACAAGGCAAAGCGATATGAGCGTGGTTATCAGACCTGCCGACAGGCTGATCCAGGCCGAACGCCAAAGCCCCGGCTGGGCAAAAAGGGAAGAAAAATGTTCGGTGGTGAATTGATGTCCGCCAAGGGCAGGAAAAATGCCAATTGCCGGCAGCAAGGTTGCCAGTATTCCGCACAGTATCGGGCCAGCAAGCATGAAAATGGCAAGATGCGGAGCATATCGCAGCATCAGCTGGAGCCCGATGCGTTGTAGGGCCGGTAAGCGGACACAGCGGCGGCGGGTATTGCAGCCGGCCCGATCAGTTGGCCACCCCGTAGCGGCGCATCCATTCCTTCTCCAGCTCCTCCATCCAGGAAGCATGCGGCTCGTTAAGCGTCGGCCCGAGTTCCGATGGCTTTAGCGTGGCAATACCCAGATCGAGCTCGTCGAATTGCAGGCGGTAGGTTTCCGGCAGGCTGCTGATATCCAGCACGGTAGGATCGCCCCAAACGGCGGGGTCTTGCTTGCGTGCCTGGGCTTCCGGTGAAATCAGGAAATTGGCAAAGACGAGCGCGCCTTCCTTTGCTGCCGCATTGTAGGGAATGGTGACGAAGTGCGTGTTGCCGAGCGTTCCGCCGGAAAAAACGAAGGAGCGCACGCTGTCTGGCAGTTCATTGTTTGCAATGGCGTTGGAGGCTTCCGCCGGTGAAAAGGCGAAAGCGATGTCAATTTCATTGTCGGCAAGAAGTTGGCGGAGCGCTTCCTTGTTCTTTGGAAAGGTCCTGCCGCTGCGCCACAAGTTGGGGTGCATGCGGTCCAGTGCGGCGAACAGTGGTTCCACGGTCGTCTCGTAGTTTTCCGGATCAACCGGTTTCAGCAGCGCCGAAGGGTCGGCAACGCTCTCCGTCAGCGCCTGTTTCAGGAAAGAAGAGCCAACAAAGTCCGGCGGCGCGGGGTAGGTAAAACGCCCCGGGTTCTTTTCCGTCCAGGACACCAGTTCGGCAAACGAATCCGGCATCTGAAGGCCGCGTGCCGTGTCGTGGAAAAACACCATCTTGGCCATTCCCCAGGGCGATTCCAGACCGTCGGTGGGTTCAGTGAAGTCGGTCAGGATGGTAGGCTTGTTCTTCCAGTCGACATACTGCCAGTTGGGCAGTTTCTGAGCCCAGCCAGTTTCAAGCAACAGGCCCTGCTTCTTCATGTTGACGAAGTTTTCGCCATTGATCCAGATGAGATCGATGTCGCCATTTTCATCCACACCAGCGGCCTTGGCGGCAACAACGGCGGAAACGGCATTGGCGGTGTCGTCGAGTTTGGTGTGCACGACAGTCACCCCGTAACGCTCTTTCACCGCATCGCCGGCCCAGCGGATGTATTCGTTGATGTTCTGCGCGCCACCCCAGGCATTGAAATAGACGGTCTGGCCGCGCGCCGCCTCTTCTATGCCTTTCCAATTATCCAGATCGAGCGCTTTTGCGCCGGTGGCCGTCATTGCCAGCATAACAATAGCTGTCAGAAGCTTTTTCATCCGAGCAATCCCCTTTTGCGGACGCGTTTACCGGTTTCTAGCGACCGGTGCGCCAGGCGGCAAAACACGGTAGCGTGAACGGGTTCACCGGCTTCGGTCAGCGCTCCATATCCACGGCCACACGCCCGCGCACCTTGCCATCGACGATATCCTGGGCCGTGGAAATGATGTCGTCAAATCCTATGACCGAGGTAATATCCTCCAGCTTGCCCATGTTGAGATCCTGTGTGATCCGTTCCCACGCCTCGATGCGCCGTTCCTTCGGCTGCATGACAGAGTCGACGCCAAGCAGCGCTACATTGCGCAGGATAAACGGCATAACGGTTGCCGGCAGGTCAAAGCCCTGGGCAAGGCCGCATGCCGCCACTGCGCCGCCATAGCTTGTCTGGGCAAGCACATTTGCAAGGGTGTGGCTTCCCACCGCATCAACGCCGCCGACCCAGCGCTCCTTGCCAAGCGGCTTGCCCGGTTCGGAAAGCTCCTTTCGGTCGATGATCTCGGCTGCTCCAAGATTTGTCAGGAAATCGGCCTCTTCGGGCCGGCCCGTCGAAGCGATAACATGGTAGCCAAGCTTGGCAAGAATGGTGATGGCAACGGAACCGACGCCGCCATTGGCACCAGTGACCACGACGGGGCCGGATTCCGGTTTAATGCCGCGTTCCTCCAGTGCCATGACGCAAAGCATAGCGGTATAGCCTGCCGTGCCGACTCCCATGGCCTGGAGCGGGCTCAACTGCTTGGGAAGGGGAATGAGCCAGTTGGCGGAAAGACGGGCAAGTCCCGCATAGGCCCCCCAGTGGGTTTCGCCAACGCCGAAACCGTTGAGCAGTACCTTGTCACCCGTCTTGAAGGCGGAATTTTCGGAATTGACCACCGTTCCGACGAGGTCGATGCCGGGCACCATTGGCCAGTGACGGACGACGGGGCTCTTGCCGGTTATCGCCAAACCATCCTTGTAATTGACGGTGGTTGCCTCAACTCGGACCGTGACGTCTCCTTCCATCAGGTCCTCTTCGTTGAGTTCAACGACATCGACGCTTTGTTTCTTCTCGTCATCACGGGAAACAAGAATGGCCCGAAAGCTCGCGCTCATCGCCGGTTACTCCTTTTTCGGTTTCTCTTTTTCCGATTGCCGTGCAGAGGTTTGCAGCGACCACAGCACCTCGTCCAGAAAGATTGCCACTGCCCCGGCGGTAATGAAGGCATCAGCCAGATTGAAAACCGCAAATGACCAGTTGCCCCAGTGGAACAGGATATAATCAACCACATGCCCCAGAAATACACGATCGACCAGGTTTCCGATGGCGCCACCCGTCACGCAGGCAAATCCGATCTGGGCCAGCCAGCGGCTGCGCGGCGTGCGTTTCCACAGCCAGAAGATGAACAGCAGTATCCCGACCACCATGGCCGCCAGGATACGCTCGTCCAGAAAGGTCAGAAAGGAAAAGGCGATGCCTTCGTTCCAGGTGCGGAACCAGGAAAGGAACGGCAGGACAGGAACCGGTTCTTGAAAGGGAAGCGACGTTTCCACCTTGTTTTTGACGGCAAGATCAAGCGCGACAATGGCGGCGGCCAGCAATACGGCAGAACGTCGGCGTATCTTCATGCGCTCGAAACCCCTTCGGCACCCTCGATTGTTCTCATTACCAGATTATCGCGCCGTGCCTCAAACAGAACAATTCCCGTGGCGACCGCAAGGTTGAGCGAGTCTGCCTGTCCGGCCATGGGGATGAAAACCAGTTTGTCACAGGCGCCTGCGAGATTGGTCGTAAGCCCCTGCTGCTCATTGCCCATTACGAGAATGACGGGTTTTTCCTGCCATGCAATGCTGCGGTAGTCCACGGCACCCTGCAAGTGTGTTCCGGCGATCTGCACGCCGCCAGCTGCCTTTAAGGCCATCGCCACGAATTCGTCCTCACTCAACCGGGCAATGGGCACGTGAAACAGCGAACCCATGGTGGCGCGAACCGCTTCCAGTGAAAACGGATCGGTGCATTCGCCGATCAACAGGATGCCTTTTGCCCCAGCAGCATCAGCGGCCCGGATGATGGTGCCCAGATTACCGGGATCACGCACCCGGTCGAGGGCAATGACGATGTCACCAGGCGCCTTGAGCGAACCGGCTATGTGGTTTGCTTCTTTCCAGCGCTGGCGGATTACGGCGATCACCGTTTGCGGATTGTCGCGGCGGGAAATGGCACCCAGCACCTTGCCGTTGACTTCAAGTATATCGGCGCCCGTAGCGCGGCATCTGGCTGCGGTTGCGGCAAAACCCGGATCGGCGGCCATTTCGCTCGAACAAACCACCGTTTCGATCTGCCAGCCCTGTTCCATCGCGTCGGTCAACAGCTTGCGTCCCTCGGCCAGAAATACGCCCTCGCGGTCGCGGTTCTTCTTCATGGCCAGCGCCTTGATCTGCTTGACCAGAGGGTTGGCCGTCGAGGTAACCGACTTTACCTTGCCGGCGGTTTTTACGGCGGCATCAGCCATCGCTTCCCTCCCGGGCGGGTGTGCCGGGCCTGGCCGTACCAGCGGTCCATCGGCTGAACATGGAGGTTGAGATGCGGCGCTCCGAGCCACGGGTGGCAATCGTCAGTTCACCCGATTCCAAAAGCCCGCCCCTGTCGCCGAAAACTTCCTGCATAAGCTCATGGATGGCAAGAAAGGACGCGCGGATCGTATAGGCGGTCAGAACAACGAAGCCTGCCCGGGGCGAAACCAGCTCCCGGCACAGATCAGCCATATGCGGCAGGTTTTCGAAAAGCTGCCAAACCTCGCCTTTCGGACCTCGGCCATAGGCGGGCGGATCGAGCAGAATGCCTTCATACCGGTTGCCGCGGCGCACTTCCCTTTCGCAAAATCTGACGGCATCCTCGCAAATCCAACGGATGGGTTTTTCACTAAGCCCGGCTCTTTCCTGGTTTTCCCGTGCCCAGCCAATGGCCTTCTTCGATGCATCCACATGGGTGACATGGGCACCGGCGCGCGCCGCGACCAGAGAGGCAAGACCGGTATACCCAAACAGGTTGAGCACCCGGGGCGGGCCGTCTTGACCGTCAAGGCGGGCGAGCTGCTGCTCCATGAACCGCCAGTGGGCGGCCTGTTCGGGAAAGACCCCGGTATGCCGGAAGGAAGTAAAACGGCCCCAATACTGCAGGCCGTCCCATTCCATGGGAAAGGTCTCGCCTTGCTGCGGGTTTTTAAACTGCCAGCGCCCCAGGCCCTCTTCGTCGGTATCGCCTGTAAAAACAGCATCGGCGGCTTTCCATCGCTGCGGAGGCAATCGCTTCTGCCAGATCGCCTGCCCCTCCGGCCGCACGAGGGTCAACGCACCATATTGTTCCAGCTTCTGGCCGTCACCAGAATCCAGTAGCGCATAATCATTGTCTGGCTCGGCGCTGAGCAGGAGCCCTGTTTTTTCTGCAAGCCGCGCCTTTGCAGGTGCAAGCCGGGCAGGTGGCGCTGTTTCAACGGGTTGCTGACGGGGCACTGTTCTTTTTGTGGCCGAAGGCTCGCGTGAATGACGGCGGGCCTTTGCCGGGCCCGGCTGATCCCGGTGGTGCGAGGATTTGGCAGGTTTCCTGTTTCGGGCCATGCGCTTTCCGGGTCAGGTCGATCCGTGGTGCCTGAGTTCAGGCCTGAAATGCTGTAAAGCAATTACCGCTTTGTGAAAACCGCCCTTTGACCTGCAATTGTGTATGCCGGACCAACGGCGCAAGTCCAAATACATGAAAGAAAATCAAACAAGGACGATATGAGAACCTGCCAGGCCGGTGTCGCCATCGCCGGGCCTGCTAGCATCGCCACTCAAACATGAAACGCTCTAAGCTGCCCGTTCCGATGCAGGCAGGGATTTCAACTCGGGATGAAGCTCCCGGGTCAGTTCCTCGGCCCGCTTTTTCTGGGCTTCGGCCTCACTTTGCCATTTCATCGCCTCAGAGTGTTCCTTGCGCAGTTTCTTGCGATGTTTGCCCTGGGTAAACCAGGTGGCAATGCTGCCGATAACCATGCCCAGCAGCAGGGCTGCAAAAAGACACGCAAACAGGGGAAGGGTAAACGCGATGGCAGGATCGGTGGCGTTGAACGGGTCCAGGCTCACCTGTACCGGTGCTCGGTTGGCTACGGACAGCATGATCAGCACTACGGCAACGGGCAGGGCAATAAACAGAAAGACAAGTTTTCTAATCATTGATGCTGGCCTTCGCTTTTCTTGCCGCTCGCCTCATTCTCTGCGCATGCCTGTCCAAATTCATGTTCCATGGGAGTCATGCATTGAGGCGTTCGCGCAATTCCTTGCCCGTTTTGAAAAACGGCACCCACTTCTCCTCGACTTCGACGCGCTCACCGGTCTTTGGATTACGGCCGATCCTGGGTTTGCGGTTCTTCACCGAGAAGGCGCCAAAACCCCTCAGCTCCACCCGGTCTCCGTTGGCCAGCGCGTCTGTGATTTCGCCGAAAATGGCATTCACGATATTCTCTACATCACGAAGATAAAGATGCGGATTTTTGTCGGCAATTAATTGAATAAGTTCAGATTTTATCATCGCTTCGTGATAACCCCCTGGTTCGCCTTCACCTTCCGAGTGTGCCCGCGCCGTCAATCTGAAGCATGGAAACCAGCCCGTCAAGAAACAAGCGCTCAGGCAGCATTTCGTAAAGCTCCCCAAGCGGCGCGGCAGGTGTCGCAAGTCCCAATTGAACGGCAAACCAGCGAAGGGCAGCCGCCGTTTTTCCTGCAGGATTCGACAGGTAAAGGTCGTTGTCGCGATCTGCTTTCCAGGTATGGATTTCAAGGCTGTCGGAAAGCCCCTTTTCCGCCACCAGCCAGGCACGGGCTGTCTCTTCGTCGCCGATTTCGTCGACCAGCCCGTTTTCCAGACCCTGGGCACCGGTAAAAATACTGCCGTCGGCAAGCAGGCGTGCCTTTGACGGCGTAAAGCCGCGCCGGTCGGCAACCAGCCCCACAAACCACTGATAACTGTCCTGAACGATCCGGTCGATCATCGCCTTTGCTTCCGGGGAAGCCGGTTTGAACGGCGAGGGTTCTGCTTTCAGCGGCGAGGATTTGATTTCGTTGACCTCAACCCCGATCTTGTCGAGCAGTTCGGATACCTGGCCGTACTGAAAGATCACGCCTATCGAGCCGACAATGGAAGAGCGTCGCGCAACGATGTGGTCGGAGCCGGCGGCGATCATGTAACCGGCGGAAGCGGCAAGCGTCCCAACGCTGGATGCCACCGGTTTTTCTGCGGCCAGATCCCGCACCGCCTCAAAAATAGCCTCGCCCCCAACGGTGGAGCCGCCAGGCGAGGATATGTCGAGAATGACTGCCTTGACCTGCTCTTTTTCCTTCAGGTCTTCCAGAAGGTCGAGCATCGGCTTGTCATTGGTGATCACGCCGGAAATCTTCACACGGGCAATGTGGTCGCTGCTGCGCTTGCTCAGCCCCTCGAACGCGCCAAGCGCCCAGAGAATTGAAGCGATGGCTGCGGCAAGCAGCAGCAGGGAAGCGATCCGCCAGAAGGTGATGCGGCGCTTCATTTTGCGCCGGTCAACGATCTGATCGGCAGAAAGAGCGGATGATACAGAAGCAGCCATGGTAATTCTCCTGTCTGACCGTTCACCAGGCCCGGGTTATACCGCTCCGGGCAGCCCTGACCGCAATGGTCGCTGGTGTTGTTTCAGGGGTGGCACCTTTGAAACGCAAAAATGATCTAACAGTGCGGCATGCTTGCTGCAAGCTGTGGCTGGAATCAAAAAGGCCCGCGCCGGATTGACCGCACGGGCCTTCTTCTCAGTGTATCCAGCGGTTATTTCTCGCCGGATTTTTCTTTCAGCGCAGCACCAAGAATATCGCCAAGGGATGCTCCGGAATCGGTTGAACCGTACTGTGCGACGGCCTCCTTCTCCTCGGCAATCTCCAGCGCCTTGATCGACACGCCCACCTTGCGGTTTTTCTTGTCGAACTGGATGATGCGGGCATCGACCTTCTGGCCGGGAGCGAAGCGCTCGGGGCGCTGTTCGTCACGGTCACGCGAAAGGTCGGAGCGCTTGATGAAGGTCTGGATGTCGGTATCGGCGATTTTCACCTCAAGTCCGTTATCCTTCACTTCAAGCACCTCACAGGTGACCACGGCACCCTTGCGCAGGTCGCCGGAGTCTGCGGCATCGCCGATCGGATCGCCCGAAAGTTGCTTGATGCCCAGGGAAATGCGTTCCTTCTCGATATCCACATCCAGAACGACAGCATCCACCGTATCGCCCTTGTTGTAGTCCTCGATGGCTTCTTCGCCGGAACGGTTCCAGTCCAGATCGGACAGGTGGACCATGCCGTCGACATCGCCTTCCAGGCCGATGAACAGGCCGAATTCGGTCTTGTTCTTGACCTCGCCGGACACCTTGGCGCCGACCGGGAACTGTTTGGCGAAACCTTCCCACGGGTTTTCCAGGGTCTGCTTGAGGCCCAGCGAGATGCGGCGCTTGGCCGGATCGACCTCGAGAACCTGCACTTCGACTTCCTGGCTGGTGGAAACGATCTTGCCGGGATGGACGTTCTTCTTGGTCCACGACATTTCCGAAACGTGGATCAGTCCCTCGATACCCGGTTCGATCTCAACAAACGCACCATAGTCGGTGATGTTGGTGATACGGCCCGTAATACGCGTATGGACCGGGAACTTGGTTTCGATCGATTCCCACGGATCGCTTTCGAGCTGTTTCATGCCTAGCGAAATACGGTGGGTTTCCTGGTTCACGCGGATGATCTGGACCTTGACGGTCTGACCGATCTGCAGAATTTCCGATGGGTGGTTAACCCGGCGCCAGGCCATGTCGGTAACGTGCAAAAGGCCGTCAATGCCACCAAGATCGACGAATGCGCCGTAATCGGTGACATTCTTGACCACGCCCTCGACGACCTGACCCTCTTCGAGGTTCTGGACGATTTCAGAGCGCTGTTCAGCGCGGTTTTCTTCCAGGATGGTGCGGCGCGAAACAACAATGTTGCCGCGGCGGCGGTCCATCTTGAGAATCTGGAAAGGCTGCGGGTTGTTCATCAGCGGGGTCACGTCGCGGATCGGACGAATATCCACCTGGGAACGGGGCAGGAAGGCGACAGCGCCGTCCAGATCGACGGTGAAACCGCCCTTGACCTGGTTGAAGATGATGCCTTCGACCTTTTCGTTGTTCTCGAATTTCTCTTCAAGGCGCTGCCAGCTTTCCTCGCGGCGGGCTTTTTCCCGGCTCAGCATGGCTTCGCCAAGCGCATTTTCGATCCGCTCGACATAGACCTCGACTTCATCGCCCACATTGAGCGAGCCGTCTTTTGCCTTGGCGCCGAATTCTTTCAGGGGCACGCGGCCCTCGACTTTCAGGCCGACATCGATGACGGCCATGTCTTTTTCGATCGCTGTGATCAGCCCTTTGACTACCGCGCCTTCTACGACGTCATGGATTTCAAAGGATTCGTTGAGAAGAGTTTCGAACTCTTCCCGGGTAGGGTTCAGACTTTCCATTATTGCTCCTGGCAGAACGGCGGCCGGATTTCGTGGCGGCTTGCGCCTTGCGATACGCGGTTCTGCATTTGCGCCGGGTTGGTGTTGCGTTTCGGAGAAAAGGCCTACCATTAAAATGGCATGTGGCGCGAGGGCGTTTTCTCCGGTTTTCTGCCAGCACTTCCCAAAACCAAACAGGGGCAGGTCACCCTGCCATCGCATCCCGTCTGACAATCGAAAAATGCTGTTTCAGGCCTGTTTTGCGCTCGTTACGCTTTCTACGTGTTCAAGAGCGGCGTGAAACGCGGACTCTATATCCATTTCGCTTGTATCGATCAAGTGCGCATCTTCAGCTGGTTTCAGCGGCGAATCGGCACGGTTCATGTCGCGCTCATCCCGCCTTTTGATATCTGCCAGGATTTCAGCGTACTCTGCCGTCCCGCCTTTGGACAGGATTTCCTCATGCCGGCGGCGGGCGCGAACTTGCGGTGTCGCGGTAACATACAGCTTCACATCGGCGTTTGGACACACGACCGTGCCGATATCCCGGCCATCGAGCACAGCACCCTTGCCGGATTCTGCAAATTTCCTCTGTGCTTCCACCAGTGCCTTGCGCACGCTGCTCATTACCGCGACTTTCGAGGCGGCTTCACCGACCTCATGGGTGGAAAGAATGTCCCTGTCGAGCGCGCCAAGATTAATGCTGGTCGCGACTTCCGCCGCCAGTGCCTCACTGTCGAGGGGAAGCCCGACCTGAAGCAGGGCATGGGCAACGGCCCGGTAGGTCAAGCCGGTATCAAGATGCGGCAAACCATAATGGGCCGCCAATCTGCGCGCCAGCGTCCCCTTGCCGGAAGCAGCAGGGCCATCGATGGCGATTACCAGCCGGTCAGCCATTTGACGGCTCCAGCACAGCCCCCAATTCCCGCATCAGGGCCGTAAATTCTGGAAAACTCGTGGCGATGGGCGATGCATCGTCGATCTGTACTGGCTTCTCGGCGCCCAGCCCCATGACCAGGAAGCTCATGGCGATGCGGTGATCAAGATGGGTCGCGACCGGGGCAATGTTGCCGGATCCTGCGCCGCCCAGCCCCTTGCCGCCGGGCGTACCGGTGACTTTCAGCCAGTCCTTGCCTTCCTCGCAGGAAACCCCATTGGCTTTAAGGCCCGCACCAACGGCTGCAAGGCGGTCACTTTCCTTGACCCGCAATTCGCCGACATCCTCCATCAAGGTTTCACCGCCGGCAAAGGCAGCAGCAACCGCCAGCACGGGATATTCATCGATCATCGAGGCCGAGCGCTCGCCCGGGACGGTTACGCCCTTCAGTTGCGAAGACCGAATGCGCAGATCGGCGATCCTTTCACCACCGCTTTCGCGTTCATTGGAAATGTCAATATTCGCGCCCATTTCCAGCAGGGTGGTGACAAGGCCGGTACGGGTCGGGTTCATCAGGATGTTGGGCAAGGTAACATCGCTGCCTTCAACAATCAGTGCGGCAACGATGGGGAAAGCGGCCGAAGAGGGATCGGATGGTACCTGGATGTCCTGACCGGCAAGGTTCCCCTGACCTTCGAGCCGGATGAAACGGGTACCATCGGTTTTGGTTTCAACTTCTATCGCGGCGCCGAACCCTGCCAGCATTTTCTCGCTGTGATCGCGCGTCATGACGGGTTCAACAACCGTAGTGATGCCCGGCGCGTTGAGGCCGGCGAGCAATACGGCGGATTTTACCTGGGCAGAAGGCATCGGTACGCGATACTCGATGGGTGCGGTTACGCGCGGCCCGCAAAGGGTAATCGGCAGGCGGCATCCTTCCCGGCTGTCGAGGAGCTGGGTTCCCATGAGTTTGAGCGGATCGACGATGCGCCCCATGGGGCGTTTTGAAAGGGAGGCATCGCCCGCGAACGTCACCGGGAAGTCATAGCTGCCGGCAAGTCCCATATAAAGGCGGCACCCGGTCCCTGAATTGCCGAAGTCAATGGCTTCTTCCGGTTCGAGCAGAAGGCCGTTTCCGGTTCCCTGTATGATCCAGTCATCTCCTTCCTTGCCAGCAATGGCACCCAGCATTCTGCTTGCCTTGAGGGAATTGAGCACGTCTTCGCCTTCCAGCAGCCCGGAAATTCTGGTTGTGCCGCTGGCTAGTCCGCCGAGAAGTACGGACCGGTGGGAAATGGATTTGTCGCCCGGCACTGCTGCAACCCCCGAAAGGGACTTCGCCTTGCTGGCGATCATTGGTATTGCAGGTCCATGGGGTGCCATGGGGGACGTCTTTCTTGGCAATGCCCTTGCAGGCGAGGTGTGGGCGGAACGAACCGCGGCTGACCTATCACAGCTTTGGTGCCGCGTCACCCGGCCTTTTTGCGGCCAAACGGCTTATGAACGGCGCTGCAAACAGGCGATAATCCCTTGTTGAAATTTGGTTTTGACAGGAAATGCAGAGGGCTGTATGGGAAGCGCGATTTGTTCCCCTTCATTTGCGTTTGTATCCCTTTGGCAGAAAGAGGCTGACCGTGGCTAAAGACAAACTAGGAACCAAACGGGTGTGTCCGGATACCGGACGCAAGTTCTATGACCTGAACAAGGATCCGGTGGTTTCTCCCTATTCAGGAAAAAGCTACCCGCTCTCCTTCTTTCTGGAAACCGCCAGCGTGACGAAGGTGAAGAAGGAGCAGGCGGAGCCGGAGGCAAAGGCGCCGAAGGAGGAGGAAGCCGAGAAGGTTGACGAGGAAGAGGGCGAACTGGAGGAAGAGACCGCCGTTGAAATTGTCAGCCTGGAGGATTCCGAAGACGATGATGATGACGAAGATGGCGAAATCACTACGTCCGATGATGTAACGGATGACGATATTCCCGAAATTCCGGATGTTGAACTGGACGATGACGAAGATGACGACGCCGCAGAAGACGACATCTTCCTCGACGATGACGAAGATGACGATACGCCCATCGCAGGCGTGGTCCCCGCCAAGGATGACGAGGATCTGTAACCGCGTTTGACGGTCTGGCGGCAAAGCCTGATCCGCAGTGAAATTCGGCGTAGCAGTGCATTAAGTCTTGATTTGAATTGGCCGGAGCGGTATTGCAACGGCCTTGAAAGGAAACCGGCAGGATCGGTTTCCGCCACTTGGCCAGATTGCCTTCGGGCAGGCCTGTTTGTGGGGCTATAGCTCAGCTGGGAGAGCGCTTGCATGGCATGCAAGAGGTCAGCGGTTCGATCCCGCTTAGCTCCACCAAATTCCTCCGGTTTACAAGAAAGCCGCTTTTTGCGGCGGCATTCCTTTCCAAATCCCATCGATGCCCTAAATTACGGTGCATGAGGCTTGACCGCGCCATTCCCGCTTTGCTTGTTGTTTTTCCGCTTGCCGGCACACCCTTTCACTCTGATGCACATCAGGCTGCCTCAGGCCACCCTTACCCGCCCGATTGCTGCAATAACCGCGATTGCCGTCAACTGGATCGCCGTGAAGTGTCGCTCGGGCCTGGATATTATGTTTGGCGGGACAAGCGCATAGCCTTCAAGAGCCCGAGGGTGCGGCCTTCACCGGACGGGCACTTTCATGTCTGCGAAAACGCCCACTGGGGCGACACTTCCGGCAATCTGGTCGTTACCTGTTTTCTTGTGCCGCCGGAAAGCTGACATTTTACTTGCAAGGCATGACTGGCTGGACCACATAAGGACAAATTGAACAAATTGCCCTGAATGGAAGCTGGCGATGAAAATCGGCATTTTGCAAACCGGCCATGTGCCGGAAGATCTGGTGAAACAACATGGCGAATATCCGGCCATGTTCGAACGGATGCTTTCCGGTCATGGTTTCACTTTTGAAACCTGGGCCGTGGTCGACAATGAACTTCCCGACAGTATTTACAGCGCTGATGCCTGGCTGATCACCGGATCGCGCCACGGCGCCTATGAAGATCATGCCTTTATTCCGCCACTGGAAGCCTTCATTCGGAAAGCCTATGCCGCTGAAGTGCCGCTTGCCGGAATATGCTTCGGTCACCAGATTCTCGCACAGGCACTTGGGGGAAAGGTTGTCAAATTTCCCGGCGGGTGGGGTCTTGGGCAAACCGTTTACAAAATGGGGGAAGAGGAAATCGAGTTGCTGGCCCTGCATCAGGACCAGGTGGTCGAAAAACCGGAGGCTGCCGAAGTAATCGCCTCGACGGATTTCTGCGCCAATGCCGGTCTCGCCTATCCCGGGGCAAACGGAATAAAGGCCATCAGCTTTCAGCCGCATCCAGAGTTTTCGACGCAGTATCTGCGCGACCTGATCGTAACCCGTTCCGGGGTCGCCTTTCCGGAAGAACAAGGCAACGCCGCGCTCAGTTCGGTGAAAGAAAAGAACGACTCTGACAAAATCGCTCAACAGCTTGCCGATTTCTTCCTCAAGGCAAGGGCGAGCCAGGCTGCCTGACCTAACCCAGCAGCACGTTGGGCAGCCACAGCACTATCTGTGGAAAGGCGATCAGGACGCCGACCGTAATCACATCCGCGATGAAAAACGGTGAAGCGCCGCGAAAGACGTCCTGCGCCGAAATGTCGGGGCGCACGCCGGCCACGACGAAGCAGTTGAGCCCGATCGGCGGCGTGATGAGACACAGCTCCGCCATCTTGACCACGATGATCCCGAACCACACAGCACAGTTCTCGCCGGACATGCCGAGGGCTGAATCCGCATAACTGACATCCGGGCCGCCATTAAGCGCAATGACAGCGGGAAACGTGATCGGCAGGGTCAGGATCAGCATGCCGATTGCATCCATGAACATGCCCAGGATGACATAGGCCGCAAGGATGAACAGCAGGGTGACGATTGCCGGCTGGTCAAGACCGGTGATGAAGCCGGCAAAGGCGCCGGGCAGGTCTGCAAAGCCCAGATAGCGCACATAGATCAGCACGCCCCAGATCATGGTGAAAATCATGGCAGTCAGCTTGGCACTCTCAAGCAGGGCGCCGCGCAACTGGGTCCAATTGGTACCTTTTGCAAGCGACATGACCAGCACGACGAATGCGCCAAGGGCACCTGCCTCCGTGGGCGTACCCCATCCCGCATAGATGCAGTAGATGATGATGAAAACGACAAAAAGAATGGGAAGCGTGCCCGGCACCGAAACCAGGCGTTCCTTCCAGCTGTACCCCTTGACCGCCGGCCCCATGTCCTTGCGCATGGTTGCCATCAGGATAATCAGTGCAGCGTAGATGAGCGCAGATACAAGTCCGGGCAGAAAGCCGGCCATCAACAGCCTGCCGACCGAACTTTCGGTAATGATGGCGTATATGACGAGGATGGCGGAAGGCGGTATCAACGAAGCCAGCGTGCCCCCGGCTGCAACGACACCGGCGGCAAAGCGCTTGTCGTAGCCGACCTTCAGCATTTCAGGGATGGCAATGCGGGCAAATACCGCCGAGGTTGCCACCGAGGCGCCGGACACGGCAGCAAATCCTGCCGTTGCAAACACGGTTGCAACGCCAAGCCCGCCCGGAAGCCAGCCGACCCAGCGTTTGGCCGCCTCGAACAGTGCTTTTGTGAACCCTGCAAAATAGGCCAGATACCCGATCAGAATGAAGGTTGGAATCAGCGCCAGAACATGGCTTTCGGTTTTCGAGTGGGGAACCTGCCCGGCCAGTTTCAGGGTGATGATGAATGCCCGGTCAAGGGGATATCCCTTTTCGAAGGCGTAAAAGGAAAATAGCCCCACCATGCCGACCAGCGCAGTGGCAAAGGCAACGCGCACACCAATGATCACAAGAACAATCAGTACCCCGGCCAACAGCAGGCAGACTTCCATCGCGGTCATTTGGTAACCTCGTCGTCGGCCTGTCCGGAAACCGTCTCAGCCTCGTTCATTGCCTGGGTGGCGGCATCCTCGATCAATGGAACCGCAACCGGCTCATCTTCCCCGGACCGGATTGCAAGCCAGTATGCCCAGCTCTGCAGTGCAAAGCGGGCAAGCAGAAAACAGAACATTACCGGCACCAGCATTTTCACCGGCCAAGTGGGGATGTTCATGTCGTCTGTGGTATCGCCGAGGGTGAAGGCGCGTATTGCATGATCGAAAGATCCGTAGACCAGCGCGATGGTCAAAACGGCCATCAGCGCGATCCCGGCCAACTCCGCGATCCACAACACCCGGCCCTTCAGTGTGCCGACCACAATGTCCATGCGGATGTGACTGCCAAGACGCTGGCAATACGCAATGCCCATGAATGCCATGACCGGCATGATCTGGGACATGATCGCCACATAACCCGGAACCGGCCAGTTGAGGAACTTGCGGCCAAGAATGTTGACGACGGATAAAATCATCGCGCCGAGAATGGCAACGCCGCCAGCCAGCGCCATCCAGCCTTCGATTCGAAACAGCCAGCGGTCGGCGCGGCTTACCGCGCTGTCATCGGAATGAACGGAGTGGGCGGACATCTTCTGGCCGGAAGAAATGCCGGAGCAGGGCCGCAGCTAGATGATGCCGCAGCCCAAATGCTCCATTGCTATTTCATCTCAGCCAGTTTGGACTTGACGAAGTCGTAAAGCTCCTGAGCCTTGATCTTGCCTTCATTGGCCGCGATCCATTCATCGCGCACCGGTCCGGCAGCAGCTTCCTGCAGGCCGCTGACCACTTCGTCCGGCAGCGTGATTTTCTCCACCCCGTTCTTTTCCAGAGCCGGATCCCACTTGTCATAGACTTCCTGGTAAGCTTCGTAATAACGCTCCATGGCTGCCGGAATGGAAGACATCAGCGCTTCACGGTGCTCGTCCGGCAATGCTGCCAGGGCATCGTTGTTGACAACCACCGGACAATTGACCGCTCCGGGATTGAGATTGGTCGTCCACCAATCGGCGATTTCGATCGTGCGGAACGAAAGATGGGCATGCGGCGCAAACGCCACGGCATCCACCACACCGGACTCAAGCGCGGTGTAAGCCTCCGAAGAGGTCACCGAAGTAGGAACGGCACCAACTTTCTTGAAGGCTTCGCCCATCCCGCCGGTGGCGCGAACCCGCAGCCCGTTGAAGTCGTCAAGGGTCGACGGCGCATCACCAACACCAGCAAGGTTATACTGTGGCAGTGGCGAGGCCATGATGATGGTGGCATTCCAGCGCGCCAGATCCTTGATCACTTCCGGATGCTGATAAAGCGCCATGTCGAGATCGCCCTCCTGCTTCAGGGTCTCAACACCGAGGAACGGCAGATCAAGCACCATCAGGGTCGGGTTCTTGTCGGGGTGATAGGCTGCGCAGAACTGCGCCATTTCGAACGCGCCGACAGAGATGCCGTCCAGATTTTCCCGGTTTTTCGACAATCCGCCATAGGAGATGTTCAAGGTGAACTCGCCACCGGACTTTTCCTTGACCAGTTCGGCGAGCTTTTCGACATGTTCTGTGAACGCGCGCCGCTTGCCCCAGAGGGAAACGTTCCATTCTACCGCAAGCACCTGTGTCGCCGAAAAAGCCAGCACGGTGGATGCCAAAAGTGTTTTTTGAATTGTTTTCATGATTTCCTCCCGAAATTTCCAGTTGTGAACTTAGCGGTTCTTTCGTGAAATTCAAACCCGCAACCTTCGAGCCGTCAGGGAGATCAAACTTGCGCAATGCACGATTAGGTGGCTGCTTTCTCCATGCCGGCCGGTCACTGTAACATTTCATGGCGCCAGCCGCCGCCAGTGATTATAAAACGGATGAAACCATGGGAGCCCGGCCATGAGCAACTGAATGTGGGTGGTAGGCAAGGTTGCTGCGCCGGTTTTACGGAGCAATGCCCGTACAGGCAGCGCGGGAACAGGATTGGGAGGCGTTTACTTGACCAACTCTTACGATACCGAGCTGGACCGCAATGAGGCGAATTTTCAGCCGCTGACGCCGCTGCAGTTTCTCGAACGGGCGGCAAGCGTCTTTCCAGGCCACACGGCCATCATCCATGGCGGTATGCGGATTTCTTACCGGACATTCTATGACCGTGCGCGCCAACTTGCATCCGCACTGTCCAGGCGCGGTATTGGCCGGGGAGATACCGTCTCGGTCATGCTGTCCAACACGCCGCCCATGCTCGAAGCGCACTATGGTGTTCCCATGGCCGGCGCTGTGCTTCACTCCATGAACACGCGGCTTGATCCGGCAACCATCGCCTTCCAGCTCGATCACAGTGAGAGCAGGCTGGTTGTTGTCGACCGTGAATTTGCATCGACCATGGGCGAGGCGCTGGCACTGGCTGAAAACAGACCTGAAGTCATCGCCTATGACGATCCGCAGTTCCCGCACGATGGTGAACTGCCCGGAAAACTTGACTATGAAGCCCTGCTTGGCGAAGGCGATCCCAACTTTGAGTGGTTGTGGCCAAAGGATGAGTGGGATTCTATTTCCCTCAACTATACTTCCGGCACCACCGGCAATCCGAAAGGCGTTGTTTATCATCACAGGGGTGCGGCACTGCTTGCCCAGGGCAATGCGCTGACGGCCTCCATGCCAAAACATGCTGTCTATCTTTGGACCCTGCCAATGTTCCACTGCAATGGCTGGTGCTTTCCCTGGACGCTGTCTGCGCTTGCCGGAACCCATGTTTGCCTGCGGGCTGTTCGGCAAAAACCGATCTGGGATGCCCTTGCCGATCATGGCGTTACCCATATGTGCGGTGCGCCCATCGTCATGTCGACCATCCTTTCCACGGCGAAGGAAGACAAGCGCGAACTTCCGCAAAGCGTCGAGTTCATGACGGCGGCCGCTCCGCCGCCCGAACGCGTGCTTGCCGACATGAAGGAAGCAGGCTTCAATGTGACCCATCTTTACGGGCTGACCGAAGTTTATGGCCCGGCAGTCGTCAATGACTGGAATGCGGCATGGGATGATCTCGACCCCCAAAGGCAGGCAGCACTCAAGGCACGCCAGGGCGTGCGGTACCTCGCACTGGAAGGGTTGAGCGTGCGCGATCCTGAAACCATGGCTGAAGTGCCGAGGGATGGAAAAACCCTTGGCGAAGTCATGATGCGCGGCAATGTGGTGATGAAGGGCTATTTGAAGAACGCGAAAGCCACGAAGGAAGCATTCGAGGGCGGCTGGTTCCACACCGGCGATCTCGCCGTATGGCATCCCGACGGATATATCCAGTTGAAGGACCGTTCCAAGGACATCATCATCTCCGGCGGCGAAAACATCTCCTCCATTGAAGTGGAGGATGTTCTCTACAAGCATCCTTCGGTCAGCGCTGCGGCAGTGGTGGCGATGCCGGATGAAAAGTGGGGTGAGCGGCCCTGTGCCTTTGTCGAAACGGCAGCGGGTGCGGCTATCACAGAAGAGGAACTGATGGCATGGTGCAACCAGCATCTGGCCCGTTTCAAGCTGCCGGCAAAAATCGCCTTCGGCGATTTGCCGAAGACATCAACAGGCAAGATCCAGAAATTCGTGCTGCGCGAACAGGCGAAGGCACTCGGTAACGGCAAGGGACAGGAATGAACCACGACCGCTATGAGGACACCTATATCCGCGGCATCCTGGACGAAGTGAAAACCATCGCCGTTGTCGGCGCCAGTGCCAACACGGTGCGGCCATCCTATTTCGTGCTGAAATACCTGATCTCGAAAGGTTATGACGTTATCCCTGTCAATCCCGGCCATGCCGGACGGGAAATCGCGGGATGCATGACGTTTGCTTCCCTTGGCGATATCGACCGTCCGGTCGACATGGTGGACATCTTCCGCAACTCCGAAGCCGCCAAGGGCGTGGTCGAAGAAGCGCTGGCCCTTGAGCCTCTGCCCAAGGTGATCTGGATGCAATTGTCTGTACGCAATGATGAAGCAGCGGCGATGGCCGAGGCAAAGGGTGTGAAAGTGGTCATGAACCGGTGTCCGAAAATCGAATATGCCCGCCTTTGCGGTGAGATAGGCTGGGCCGGTGTTGCTTCCAACGTGATCTCTGCCAGAAAGCCGAAATTGCAGCAGGGATTTCAGCGCTTTGCCATCACGCGGCAGGAAAAGTCCTGACAAGGGAAATTGTTTCCTCTCTGGGGCATCAGATTGAAATGGCATTGTTGTTCTTTGCCGCCTGTTGCCGGATAAGTAATCAAATCTGATTCCTGTGTTTTTGTACGGAGCCTCCCATGAGCGATACGCAACCCGGATTTTCAACCCTCGCAGTTCATGCCGGTTCGGCGCCCGATGCAGCGACCGGAGCGCGGGCAACGCCCATCTACCAGACAACGAGTTTCGTCTTTGACGACGTGGATCAGGCCGCAGCGCTGTTTGGCCTGCAGGCCTTCGGCAACATCTACACCAGGATCACCAATCCGACGACCGCTGTGCTGGAAGAGCGGGTTGCTGCCCTTGAAGGGGGAACCGCAGCGCTTGCCGTTGCTTCCGGTCACGCGGCACAACTCGGTGTTTTTCATACACTGCTACGGCCTGGTGATGAGTTCATTGCATCGGACAAACTATATGGTGGTTCGATCAACCAGTTTAACCATTCCTTCCAGAACTTCGGTTGGAAGGTGGTCTGGGTGAATATGGAGGATGAAGAAGCACTCAAGAAAGCAGTCAGCGACAAGACCAAGGCGATCTTCATTGAAAGTCTTGCCAATCCGGGTGGTGTGGTGATCGACATCGAGCGCGTATCGAAAGTGGCAAAAGCCGCCGGCGTGCCGCTGATTGTCGACAATACCCTTGCCACCCCCTATCTGTGCCGCCCGATTGAACACGGCGCCGATATTGTGGTGCATTCGCTGACCAAGTTCATGGGCGGCCATGGCAATTCCATGGGCGGCATCATCATCGACGGCGGCACCTTCGACTGGTTGGCATCGGGCCGCTACCCCATGCTGTCGGAACCGCGTCCTGAATATCAGGGCATGGTGCTGGCAGAGACCTTCGGCAATTTCGCCTTTGCCATTGCCTGCCGGGTACTGGGCCTGCGCGACCTGGGGGGAGCGATATCTCCGTTCAATGCATTCCTCATTGCAACCGGGATCGAAACCCTGCCGCTCAGGATGCAACGGCACTGCGACAATGCGCAGGTTGTTGCAGAATGGCTGGAGGCGCACGACAAGGTTGACTGGGTACGCTATGCCGGACTGAAATCCGACCCCTGTCACGAACTAGCAGGCAAATATCTGCCCAAGGGGGCAGGCTCCGTGTTCACGTTTGGTGTGAAGGGCGGATATGAAGCAGGCGTCAAGCTGGTTTCGTCCACCGGACTGTTGTCGCATGTCGCCAATATCGGCGATTCAAAAAGCCTGATTATTCATCCGGCTTCCACCACCCACCGCCAGTTGACGGATGAGCAGAAAGCGGCCGCCGGTGCCGGACCGGAAGTGGTGCGGCTTTCCATCGGGGTCGAGGACGTTGCCGACATCATTGCCGATCTGGAACAGGCTCTGGCGGAAGTCTGAAAAAGACCGCTCCCGTCCGGCTGCAATCAATCACCCCGCCCGCTCGTTTCGGGTTTTCGCAAGCCGCTTGTCGGCAAGCGATGCCAGGATAACGCCAAGCGATACCACGCAGATGAGAATGGTCGAAAGGGCGTTGATTTCCGGTGAGACACCGAGCCGTACGGCCGAATAGATCTTGATAGGCAGGGTCGTGGCGCCCGGGCCGGTGTTGAACGAGGCAATCACCAGATCGTCCAGCGACAGGGTGAACGCCAGCAGCCAGCCGGCGATAACCGCCGGCGCGATGATCGGCAGCGTGACGGAGAAAAACGCATCAAGCGGCGATGCGCCCAGGTCGAGGGCGGCTTCCTCCAGGGACCGGTCGAAGGATACAAGCCGCGAGGAGACCACTACAGCGACATAACACATGGAAAAGGTGGTGTGTGCCAGCGTCACCGTCAGCATGCCGCGGTCAAGGTTGAGCGAGATGAACAACAGCAGCAGGGAAAGACCGGTAATGACTTCCGGCATGACCAGCGGTGCATAGACCATGCCTGAAAACAGTGTCCGGCTTCTGAACCTTCCTGCACGCACCAGCACCAGCGCTGCCATGGTTCCCAATACGGCAGCAAGGCCTGCAGAGAAAAAGGCGACGCGCAGGGTCACCCAGGCAGCATCCAGCATCGCATCGTTGCGCATCAGTTCCGCATACCATTTGACCGAAAACCCGCCCCACACTGTTACCAGTTTGGACGCGTTGAACGAGTAGATGATCAGCAGAAGTATGGGCAGGTACAAAAAGGCAAAGCCGAAAGTAAGGGACGTCGCATTGAACCAGGAAAACCGTCTCATCGTGCTTCTGCCTCCTGCTGGCGCTCAAGCAGCCGCTGGAAGACCAGAATAGGAATCACCAGCAACAGGAGCAGGACGATGGCGACGGCGGAGGCAACCGGCCAGTCGCGGTTGGAGAAGAATTCGTTCCACAATGTCTTGCCGATCATCAGCGTTTCGGTGCCACCCAGAAGATCGGGAATGACGAATTCGCCGACGGCCGGAATGAACACCAGAAAACAGCCTGCAATGATGCCGGGAAGCGCCAGCGGCACGGTTACCAGCCAGAAGGCCGAGAACCGGTTGCAGCCAAGATCGATGGCCGCTTCAAGCAGGGACTCATCCATTTTCTCAAGCGTTGAATAAATCGGCAGGATCATGAAGGGCAGATAGGAATAGACGATGCCGATATAGACCGCTGTGTTGGTATTGAGGATGATCATCGGATCGTTGATGACCCCCAGCCACATCAGGAACTGGTTGAGCAGACCCTCTGTCTTGAGAATGCCGATCCAGGAATAGACGCGGATCAGAAACGACGTCCAGAACGGCAGGATGACCAGCATCAGCAGCAGGGGCCGCCAATTGTCGGGTGCCTTCGCCATGGCATAGGCAAACGGAAAGCCGACCAGCAGCGCCAGAAGGGTGGAGAAGAAGGCAATGCTCAGGCTCGAAATATAGGAATTGATGTACAGGGAATCGTCAATCAGCCATTTGAAATTCTCGAAATCGAGGTTCGAGAAGAAATTGACGATACCGGGCCAGCCGGCAGAAAGGTCAAACTGCGGCGTGTAGGGCGGAATGGAAATTGCCGCATCGGACAGGGCAATTTTCAGGACGATTACAAACGGGGCCAGGAAGAACAGCAACAGCCACAGATAGGGTGTGCCTATCAGAAGAAACCTGCGCCATTTTCCGTCCATCCGGCCTCTCCCCGTCAGTTGGCCAGCAGCAGGCCTGCGCCCGCTGTCCAGGAAAGCCAGACCTTGTCTTCCCAGGTGATTTGCCGGTTTGAAATGCGCCTTCGGTTCGCTTCCTGTGCCTTGATGACAGACCCGTTTGCCAGCCGGACATGATAGGTCGACAGATTGCCCACATAGGCGATGTCGTCGACCACACCTTCGATCTGATTGACCGCCTTTGCATCCTTGTTTTTGGAAATGGTGATCTTTTCCGGCCGGATGGCAAGATGGGCTTTGCTGCCCTTGGCCAGCGGTTCAGTGGATCGTGCGGTAAATTCCTGTTTATAGCCGTCAACGGTGAAACGGATACAATCCTCGCCCTCTGCTTTCTTTGCCCCGCCAACCTTGGCTTCAATCAGGTTTACATCGCCGATGAAGTCGGCAACGAAACGCGATTTGGGGTTTTCGTAAATGTCGGCAGGGGTATCGACCTGAGCCAGAATGCCATGATCCATGACGCCGATGCGGGTTGCCACCGTCATCGCCTCTTCCTGGTCGTGGGTGACGATAATGAAGGTCGTACCGAGTTTTTCCTGGATGTTGACCAGTTCGAACTGTGTCGATTCACGAAGCTTGGCATCGAGCGCACCCAGCGGCTCGTCCAGCAGCAGAAGCTTGGGATTGCGGGCCAGGGAGCGGGCAAGCGCCACGCGCTGGCGCTGGCCGCCGGACATCTGATGGGGCTTGCGGGCGGAGAATTGTTCCATCTTCACCAGCCGCAACATTTCGTTGGTGCGCTCTTCAACGGCCCCCTTCTCCATGCCTGCGCGCTTCAGTCCGAAGGCAATGTTCTGGGCAACCGTCAGATGGGGAAAAAGCGCATAGGACTGAAACATCATGTTCACCGGCCGCAGATTGGGCGGTGTGGATGCGATGTCCTTGCCATCCAGCAGGATCGTCCCGCCGGTTAGTGTCTCAAAGCCTGCAAGCATGCGCAACAAGGTGGATTTGCCGCATCCTGACGGTCCCAGCAGGGCGAAAAACTCGCCGGGAAACACCTTCAGGGAAACATTATCGACGGCGGTAAAGTCACCGAATTGTTTGGTGACGTCTCGGAATTCAACGATCGGAACCGCATCTTCACTCAGCCATGAGCGCGCGGCATTTTCACCCGGCTTGCCATCTTTGGAACCGGCGCCGCCCTTTGCCGGCGTTTTTTTGGAAGTGGCCACATAAACCCCGCTGCAATAACCCCGGAAAAACAACGGGTCCGGAAGTGGCTTCCGGACCCGTGGCCGGTCTTTTACTGGCCGGTGGTGACCTTGGTCCACAGGCGGGTCGCAACGCGCTGGGTCTTCGGATCATACGCCAGCTTCGTGTACAGGCCCTTGGTTGCCTCTTCCGTGGGATAGACACCCGGATCGGTGATCAGGTCCTCTTCCAGAAGCTCCATCGATGCCTTGTTGCCATTGGCGTAATAGACATAGTTCGACGCCTTGGCGATCACCTCGGGCCGCATGATGTAGTCGAGGAAAGCGTGGGCCTCCTCAACATTCTGGGCGTCCGCCGGAATGGCCATCTGGTCGAACCACATCAGCGCACCTTCCTTGGGAATGGAATATGCAACCTCAACGCCATTGTCGGCCTCATCGGCACGATCGCGGGCCTGCAGCACGTCGCCGGACCAGCCGACGGCCAGGCAGATATCGCCATTTGCCAGCGCATTGATATACTCGGAAGAATGGTATTTCTGCACATAAGGCCGGATCGCCATGAGGGCTTCTTCCGCCTTGGCCAGATCGTCAGGATCGGATGTGTTGGGATCGATACCCATCCAGTTGAGTGCGGCAGGAATAAGCTCATCAGGTGCATTCAGCAGATGCACGCCGCAATCCTTGAACTTTGAAATCAGCTCCGGTTTGAAAATCACATCCCAGGAATCGATGGTATCGGTGCCCAGGATTTCCTTTGCCTTGCCCACATTGTAGCCAATGCCTGTCGTGCCCCACATGTAGTTGATGGAATATTCGTTGCCCGGATCGTATTTGGCGGTCTGCGCAGCAACGTCATCCCACATGTTTTTCAGATTGGGCAGTTTGGACTTGTCGAGTTTCTGAAACACACCAGCCTGGATCTGGCGGGAAAGAAACGAGCCGGTCGGAACCACAATGTCGTAACCGGTACCACCGGCCAGCAATTTGGTTTCCAGAACCTCGTTTGAATCGAAAACGTCATAGGTGACTTCGATCCCGGTTTCCTTTGTGAAATCCTCCAATATCGATTCGTCGATATAGTCGGACCAGTTGTAAATTCGCACTTCCGCAGCCATCGAAGCCGTAGCCGCCATGGAGATCGCGGTTGTCCATGCGGCGAGTTTGATCGCGTTCTTCATTGAGTAACACCTTAGTTGCTGTTTCTGCTCTCGGCAGCAGCGAGCCGCCATTGCCTGGCAGCTCCCTCCCGGGTGAAGTTAAGACGATTTTTCCGCAAGCGACAAGTACCGTTTCGATAATGGCCGGTCATTGCCACCTTGCCGGGATGGGCGGTTTTCCTTGCACAGGCAGAGTGAATTGTTGATTATGACGACCGGTCTGTTAACCGGCCGCAACTCCGCACCCTGGCCCAGTCCCTGGAAAAAACCATGAATAAAAGTCAAATCGATCAGTGGGCCGAAGGTTTGCCGGCAGCCGCCCGGGAATGGCTCAACGGACGCCGGGTCGAGGAAGTCGAATGCGTCATCAGCGACTTTGCGGGCATCGCCCGCGGCAAGGTCATGCCGGCCCGCAAGTTTATTGAAACCACGCGCTCCTTCCTCCCGGTGTCGATTTTCTATCAGACAATCACCGGTGAATATTCCGACTACGACACCGAGGAATCCTGGACCGAGCGCGATATGGTTCTGGTGCCGGATCTTCATACTGCCGTTGCCTCGCCCTGGGCCGACGATGTTACCGTTCAGATTATCCATGACATGGAAACGCTGGACGGGGACCCTGTCCCGCTTTCACCCCGCTATGTGCTCAAGCGCGTGCTCAATCTCTACAAGCGCAAGGGATGGGAGCCCGTGGTGGCGCCTGAACTGGAATTCTATCTTACAAAGCCGAACATCGATCCGGATTTTCCGCTGGAACCCCCGGTGGGCCGCTCCGGCCGCCAGGGCGCCGGCCGTCAATCCTATTCCATCGCAGCCATCGACGAATATACCGCCGTCATCGATACGATCTACGATTTTGCGGAAGCCCAGGGCATTGAAATCGACACGATCATCCAGGAAGGCGGTGCAGGCCAGATCGAGATCAATCTCAACCATGGCAATCCGCTGCTGCTTGCAGATCAGGTGTTCTTTTTCAAACGCACCGTGCGTGAGGCAGCACTGCGTCACAACTGTTATGCCACCTTCATGGCCAAGCCGATCGAGGACGAGCCGGGCAGTGCCATGCACATTCACCAGTCGGTGGTTGACCGCAAAACGGGGACCAATATTTTCAGCAAGCCTGACGGCAGTCCAAGCGATTTGTTTCACTGGTTTATCGGTGGACAGCAGCATTATCTGATTTCCGTGATCTCGCTGCTGGCACCTTATGTGAACTCATATCGGCGGCTGGTGCCGGGAGTTTCTGCACCGATCAACCTTGAATGGGGGTGTGACAACCGCTCCACCGGGCTGAGAATCCCCACTTCCGGCCCCGAGGCGCGCCGGGTGGAAAACCGGGTTGTCGGCATGGACACCAATCCCTATCTAGCGCTGGCTGCCTGTCTTGCCTGCGGCTATCTTGGCATGACGCGCAAGGTTGCGCCCCGGGAAGCCGTATCGGGCGATGCCTATTCGCTGCCCCATGCCCTGCCCGCGAAATGTTCGAAGGCCTTAAACAGCTCGACCGCCACAAGGAAGTGCGCAAGGTGCTGGGTGAGGAGTTCTGCATGATGTACCAGCACACCAAGTTCCGCGAGTTCGAGGATTATCTGAAAGTCATCAGCCCCTGGGAGCGCGAACATTTGCTGCTCAATGTGTGAGACCCGCCGGGATACCTCATGACCAGCATCAATCTACTGCATTCAAATGACCGGAAGGGAGTGTTTCCTGCTTCCTGGTATGCGGCGATTACCGGTGCACCGGCTTCCCGCCCGGCCTTTTCGGGCAGTGCTGAATTTGATGTGTGCATTATTGGTGGAGGACTGACCGGCCTTTCAGCGGCGCTGCATCTTTCTAGGGCCGGGTATGATGTGGCAGTGCTTGAGGCGCACCGCGTCGGCTGGGGAGCGTCGGGCCGCAATGGCGGGCAGGTTGGAACCGGACAGCGCCTTGATCAGGATTATCTGGAAAAGCACTACGGCAGGGATAATGCCCACCGCTACTGGGAAGTTGCCGAAGAAGCCAAGGCATTGGTGCGCAAACTGGCTGGCAGCAGTCGCTTCGAATGCAATGTCGAAGCGGGCATTCTGCACGCAGATCACAAACCGCGTTATGTTGCAGAAAGCCGCGACTACGCCGAAAAGCTCAATGCCGAATATGGCTATGACAAGGTCCGTTTTGTCGACCGGCAGGAGCTCCGCCAGCTGGTGCGCAGCGAAAGCTATTTTGGCGGCACCCTCGACATGGGGGCCTTTCACCTTAATCCACTCGCACTGACATTTGGCATTGCCGAACAGGCTGAAGACGCCGGTGCTGTATTGTTTGAAAATTCCGAAGTTCTGTCGGTGACGGAAGGCAATCAGATTAAGGTCAAAACCCGGCAGGGCGAAATCCGCGCCGGCCATCTTCTTTATGCCTGCAACGGCTATCTTGGCATGCTGCAGAAGGGCATCGCAGAGCGTGTCTTGCCGATCAACAACTTCGTCATCGTTACCGAACCGCTTACCCCGGCGCAACGCGATGCGATCCTGCCGTCGCCTGCAGCGGTTGCCGATTCAAAGTTCGTCATCAATTACTTCCGCATGACCCATGACAACCGTCTGCTGTTTGGTGGCGGGGAAAACTACGGTTACCGGTTCCCCGCCGACATCAAGGCATTTGTCCGCAAGCCCATGCTGGAGATTTTTCCCCAGGCCGAACCGCTCAAAATCGACTTTGGCTGGGGCGGGACTTTGGCCGTGACAGTCAAGCGGCTGCCGCTTTTCCAGCGCGTTCGGGGCAACATTCTTGCCTGTACGGGCTATTCTGGGCATGGCGTTGCACTGGCCACGCTTGCCGGAAAAATCGCGGCTGAAGCAGTTGATGGCCAGGCCTCGCGTTTTGATCTCATGGCTGACCTGGATACGCCGCGTTTTCCCGGCGGAACGCTGCTGCGTTATCCCATGCTGGTTGCCGCCATGACCTGGTTTTCCTTGCGTGACCGGCTGTAGACGGTTTCGATATTCGGGACACGCTCTAGCTGTAATAGCATCAGTTGGTTGCAGAAAGCTGTTCCAGCGCACTCAGTGCAGTCTCAAGCGCGCTTGCATTTTTGGCGCCGAGCGCTTGCCGCAGCTTGCGGTCTTGCTCCCGGCCAAGCGAGGAGAGCTGCCTGAAAACCGCTTTGCCTTCCGCCGTCAGTTCAAGCCACTCTTCGCGGCGGTCGTCGGGATTGACGCTGCGCTTGAGCCATTTGCGTGATTCCAGATCCGCCACGGCGCGGCTCACCTTGGTTTTGTGCTGCATGGAAAGATTGCAGATCTGCCTGGCGGTAAGGCGCCCGTGTTGTCCGAGGTTGGCCAGGGTGCGCCATTGGGGACGGGTCATGCCATGGGCTTTGCGATAGAGCTTGGCAAAATCCAGACTTGCGCGTTCGGCTGCCCGGTTAAGCCGGAACGGAAGGAATGTCTCCAGATCAAAACAATCTTCCAGCTCATTGCGGGCCATTTTTTATCCTTGATAGTTACATTCTGGATAGTTACTGATGTAACTAATTTTTTAAAACTTCGCAATGATGGCCGTGTTGCCGGCCCATGGAGGATTTGATGCTCGACAAAACCGGCCCGAAAACCGAAGCGGCAACGCAAAGCGCCATTCTGGAAGGCTACATGCCCGGCTTCGGCAATGACTTTGAAACCGAGGCCTTGCCCGGCGCATTGCCAAAGGGAATGAACAGCCCGCAGAAATGCAATTACGGCCTGTATGGCGAACAACTGACGGGCACCGCCTTTACCGCACCAAGCCATCAGAATGAACGTACCTGGTGCTATCGCATCCGCCCGTCGGTCAAGCATTCCCATCGCTACAGGAAAATCGACTTGCCGTACTGGAAATCGGCTCCGAACGTTGATCCTGACGTCGTTTCCCTCGGTCAGTACCGCTGGGATCCGGTTCCCCATGGCGATGAGGATCTCACCTGGCTGACCGGAATGCGGACCATGACCACGGCAGGTGATGTGAACACCCAGGTTGGCATGGCCACCCACATCTATCTGGTCACCGAATCGATGGTGGACAGCTATTTCTACTCGGCCGATTCCGAAATTCTGGTTGTGCCGCAGGAGGGCCGGCTGCGCTTTTGCACCGAACTCGGCATCATCGATCTGGAGCCGAAGGAAATCGCCATCCTGCCGCGCGGGCTGCTTTACCGGGTGGAGCTGGTTGAAGGTCCCGCGCGCGGCTTTGTCTGCGAGAACTATGGCCAGAAGTTCGAACTGCCGGGCCGTGGCCCGATCGGTGCCAACTGCATGGCCAACCGGCGTGATTTCAAGACACCCGTTGCCTGGTACGAAGACCGCGAGGCGCCGAGCACGGTTACCATCAAATGGTGCGGGCAATTCCATGAAACGAAAATCGGCCACTCACCCCTCGATGTGGTCGCATGGCATGGCAATTACGCACCGGTAAAATATGATCTGCGCGACTATTGCCCGGTCGGCGCCATTCTGTTCGACCATCCAGATCCGTCCATTTTCACCGTGCTGACTGCCCCGTCGGGCGTGCCGGGTACGGCCAATATCGACTTCGTCCTGTTCCGTGAGCGCTGGATGGTGATGGAGGATACCTTCCGCCCGCCCTGGTACCACAAAAACATCATGAGCGAGTTGATGGGCAACATCTATGGCCAGTACGATGCCAAGCCGCAGGGCTTCGTGCCGGGCGGTATGAGCCTGCACAACATGATGTTGCCCCATGGGCCGGACAAGGAAGCTTTCGAGAAGGCCTCGAACGCGGAATTGAAACCCGAAAAGCTCGACAACACGATGAGCTTCATGTTCGAGACCCGCTTTCCCCAGCACCTTACCGAATATGCGGCGAAAGAGGCGCCCTTGCAGGATGACTACATTGACTGCTGGTCGGACATAGACAAGAAGTTCGATGGTACGCCCGGCATCAAATAAGTCTGCCCCACAACGCTCTCACTTCCCCATGGTATCGGAGTAAGCATGAAACTTGCCACGCTGAAGGATGGCACCCGCGACGGCAGGCTTGCCGTGGTGTCGAACGATTTGATGATGTTTGCAGATGCGGCACATATCGCACCGACGCTGCAGGCCGCGCTGGACAGCTGGGCGGACTGCGGCCCTGACCTGCAGGCCGAATACGAACGGCTGCTGATCGGTGAAATTGCCGGTCATCCGTTTGACGAAACCCAGGCCATGGCGCCGCTTCCCCGAGCCTATCAGTGGGCGGACGGTTCTGCCTATGTCAATCACGTCGAACTGGTGCGCAAGGCGCGCAATGCAGAGATGCCGGAAACCTTCTGGACCGATCCGCTAATGTATCAGGGCGGATCCGACACGTTTCTTGGTCCGCGCGATCCGATCCGCTTTCCCGCCGATGCGGTTCCCGCCTGGGGGATCGACATGGAGGGCGAAGTCGCGGTTATCGTCGACGATACGCCCATGGGCATTTCGCCTGAGGAAGCACGGGAAAAAATCCGCCTCGTCATGCTGGTCAACGACGTTTCCCTGCGCGGCCTGATTCCGGCAGAACTGGCAAAGGGGTTTGGCTTTTTCCAGTCAAAACCGTCCTCGGCCTTTTCACCGGTAGCTGTCAGCCCGCAAACGCTTGGCGACGCCTGGGATGGCGGCAAACTCTCCCTGCCCTTGATGGTCGACTACAACGGCGCACCTTTCGGGCGGGCAAATGCCGGTGCCGACATGACCTTCGATTTCGGCCAGTTGATTGCCCACGCCGCCAAAACACGCAACCTTGCCGCCGGCACCATCATCGGTTCCGGCACGGTGTCCAACAAGGGTGAGGACGGTTCACCCGGCAAGCCGGTTTCAGATGGTGGGCTCGGCTATTCCTGCATTGCGGAGATCCGCATGATCGAGACGATCGCAGACGGCAAGCCGTCAACGCCTTTCATGGCGTTCGGCGATACGGTCAGGATCGAAATGCAGGACAGGGAAGGCCAGTCGATCTTCGGCGCAATCGAGCAGAGCGTGGAAGAGGCCGGATAACGTAATGAACGGCTCAACCCGGACCTCGTCAGGGGATCCTATGGCAGGGCTCCTGTATCAATTTTGACCAAGGAGACTTCGTAGCATGACCAAACAATTCGCGTCCGCTGGTGATATGGCAGAAAAACAGGTCTCCTTTACCGAGATCGGCCGCGATCTGTGGGCCTTTACTGCGGAAGGCGATCCAAATTCCGGCGTGATCATCGGCGATGACAGCGTGATGATCATCGAGGCCCAGGCAACGCCGAGGCTCGCCCGCAAGGTGATCGAGAAGGTGCGCGAGGTTACCGACAAGCCGATTACCCATCTGGTGCTGACGCATTATCATGCGGTACGCGTACTGGGAGCTTCCGCTTTTGACGCGCCGCAGGTGATCATGAGCGAAAAGGCGCGTTCCATGGTGGTCGAGCGCGGTCAGGAGGATTGGGACAGCGAGTTCGACCGTTTTCCGCGTCTGTTCAAGGGCCATGAGGAAATCCCGGGGTTGACCTGGCCGACAACCACGTTCAACAGCCGGATGAGCGTTTATCTGGGCAATCGCAGGATTGACCTGATGCATATGGGCCGCGCCCACACGGCCGGCGATATCGTCGCCTATGTGCCTGATGCCAATGTGATGTTCACCGGCGACATCGTGGAATATCATTCAGCCTGCTATTGCGGCGACGGTCATTTTCACGACTGGCCGGGGACGCTGGAACGAATACGTGCCTGGGATGTCGATGCGATTGCACCGGGCCGCGGGGATGCTCTGACGGGCAAGGAGAAGGTCAACGAGGCGCTCGACAACACCGCCGATTTCATTCGCTCGACCTACCGACCGGTGGCACAGGTTGCGCTGCGCGGCGGGCCACTGAAGGAAGCATGGGATGCCTGCAGGGCCGAATGCGATCCGAAATTCTCCGACTATGCGATTTACGAACACTGCCTGCCGTTCAACGTGGCCCGTGCCTATGACGAGGCCCGCGATATCGATACCCCGCGCATCTGGACGGCCGAGCGGGACAAGGAAATGTGGGAGCAGCTGCAGGGATGAACCTGACACCATCGCAGATCCTGGCCATTTTCGCCATCGTCATTGCCTTTGGCGGCTATTTTGCCCTTGCCTTTCACCGTCACAAGAAAGGCCGCGAGATGATTGCCGCAAAAGACAAGCGGCTCTTCCCGCCTGGTTTCGATAAGCTCTCCGCCGCCGAGCGAAGACGGCTTTATCGCAGGCACAGCTGGTCGCAGACATGGGACGTGACAGGCAAGGTATATGCCGGAGCCATCGTGTTTGGCTTGGTGGCGCTGGGAGCAGCCTTGATCCTGTATCTTTTGGAGCTGCGTCCGTCATGACACGGATTTTCGAAACGCCGCTTTACCCCTATGAACGCTCTGCCGATCAGGACAGCAAAAAGCCGGTTCGCCACCCCGTCATCGTGGTAGGCGCCGGGCCGATCGGTCTGGCGGCCGCCATTGACCTTGCACAACAGGATATTCCGGTTGTCGTGCTGGATGACAACGACAAGGTCTCCTTCGGGTCTCGGGCGATCTGCTTTGCCAAACGGCCGCTGGAAATTCTCGACCGGCTGGGATGTGGCGAGGTTATGGTGGACAAGGGGGTCACCTGGAACAATGGCAAGGTGTTTTTCGGTGACCGCAAGGTCTATGAATTCAACCTGCTGCCGGAGGACGGCCACAAAAACCCTGCTTTCATCAACCTGCAGCAATATCACTTTGAAAAGTTCCTGGTCGACCGGGTACGCGAACTCGAGGCACAGGGAAAGCCCATCGAACTGCGTGGCAATAACCGGGTAACAGCCGTCGACGCCAGGGATGATCACGTCTCGCTTACCATTGAAACCCCGGACGGACCCTACCGGCTTGAATCAGATTGGCTGATAGCCTGTGATGGCGCCGGCTCGCCGGTGCGTGGCATGCTGGGCCTCGATTTCGTTGGACGTGTGTTTGAAGACAATTTTCTGATCGCCGATGTGATGATGGAAGCGGATTTCCCGACAGAGCGATGGTTCTGGTTCGATCCGCCGTTCAATCCGGGGCAGTCGGCGCTGCTGCACAAACAGCCGGACGGGGTCTGGCGCATCGACCTTCAGCTTGGCTGGGACATCGACAAGGACAAGGAAAAACAGCCGGAAAATGTGATCCCGCGCCTTAAGGCGATGCTTGGACCGGAGACGGAGTTCGAACTTGAATGGGTCTCGATCTATACCTTCCAGTGCCGCAGGATGGAGAAATTCCGCCATGGCCGGGTGCTGTTTGCCGGCGATTCGGCGCACCAGGTTTCCCCCTTCGGCGCGCGTGGGGCAAATTCCGGTCTTCAGGATACCGACAATCTGGTCTGGAAGCTGAAACTGGTAATGGCGGGTCTGGCGCCCGAAAGCCTGCTCGATACCTACGACGTCGAGCGCATCCACGGAGCTGACGAGAACATACTCAATTCCAGCCGGTCGACGGACTTCATCACGCCGAAGTCCGAGATGAGCCGGATATTGCGCGATGCCGTTCTCGATCTTTCCGAACACTACGCCTTTGCGCGTCCGCTGGTGAATTCCGGGCGGTTGTCGGTGCCCTGCACCTATGACGCTTCGCCGCTCAACGGCCCCGATTGCGCTGCCATGCCGGCGCGCACCCGGCCCGGCAGCCCAGCGCCGGACGCCCCGCTGGGCGAAGCTTCCAATGAATGGTTGCTTGGCAAACTGGGCAATGGTTTTCAAATCCTGGCAATCGATATCGATGTGCCGGCGTCTGTTTGCACCGGTGGGATTTGTGCCAGCCGGCTGCAGCTCTCTGCGAAAGAGAACCCGGCTCTGCGCGAGCGCTATCTGGGAGAGGCGCAGGGCGCGGTTTACCTTATGCGTCCCGACCAGCACGTGGCAGCGCGCTGGGATTATTGGAATGAAGAAGCGCTACGGCAGGCAATGGAAATTGCCTCATGCCGGCGCCCTTCCTGATGGAGGACAAAGCATGAGCGGGCTTACGCTGGAACCCAATTTGGCAAACGCAGATGATTTCTATGCTGCCTTGCTTGCCGCCCATGAGGGTCGCTCCAAGGAAGAAAGCGATGCGTTGAACGCCAGGCTTGTTCTTATTCTGGCCAATCATGTGGGAGACGAAGACGTACTGGTGCAGGCGCTGGAAGCGGCGGTGCGGCAAAGTGGTGGCAAATCATGAAGGACGGGCACAGACCCGGTTGAAAACAAACATGAAAGAAGCGGTTCTTTACGATTTCTGGCGGTCTTCAGCCAGCTACCGGGTGCGCATTGCGCTCAATCTGGCGGGGGTCCCCTTCAAATCGGTCACCATTGACCTGGTGGCAGGCGGCCAGCAAAGCGCCGAGCACGTGGCACGCAACCCGCAAGGGTTGGTTCCGGTTCTCGACTTGGACGGGCTGCGGCTGACCCAGTCGCTTGCCATCATCGAATATCTTGAGGAAACGCGTTCGGTTGGATTCTTACCTGAGAGCGCTCCGGAACGGGCGAGATTGCGGGCGCTGGCCTATTCGATTGCAATGGAAATTCATCCGATCTGCAACACTTCGGTGGCTGCCGACGTGGTGCGCATCTCCGGCAAGGAGGGTGAGGCAGGCGAGGAAGTGCGGATCGGTTGGATGCAGCGCCATATCCGCAAGGGGCTGGTTGCCTTCGAGCGCCTGCTTGATCATCCCGGTACCGGCAGGTTCTGCCATGGTGACCGTCCCGGGCTTGCCGACTGCTGTCTTGTTCCGCAGCTTTACAATGCGCTCCGTTGGGGAGCGAAGATCGAAGATCTATCCCGGTTACAGGAAATCGCGCAGCGCTGCGAGGAACTGGATGCGTTCAGCCGGGCCCATCCCGACAATTTCAAACCTGCTTGAACCGAAACACAAGATGTTTCCAGGGTGCGCAATCCTGTTCTGCGGTGTGCTGTTCAGGCAGCGTGTGAAGCTTCCTTGCTCGTCAGCAAGTCGTAAATCGTGGCACTATCCGTGGCTGCTCGCAGATTTGAGAGTTTCTTGGGCTGTTTGAGGACACGGGCGATTCTTGCCAGTGCCTTGAGATGATCGGCACCGGAATCCTCCGGTGCCAGCAATAAGATGACAAGATCGACTGGTTGGTCGTCCATCGCTTCGAAGTCCACCGGCTTTGCCAGTTGAACGGCGATGCCGGTAATTTTGTCCAGACCTTTGACCCGGCCGTGGGGGATGGCAATGCCGTTACCGATACCGGTTGAGCCAAGTTTTTCCCGGTCCAGAAGGGTTGAAAAAATTGTCTCGGGGGCAATTTTCGTCTTGCGGGCTGCCTTGTCGGACAACTCCTGAAGCAATGACTTTTTACAACTTGCTTTGACGCCGGCAAAGACGTCATCCGGACCAATGAGGTCGTTAAGATCCATAGTGGATTACCTTAAGTTTGCCGAATGCATTTGCTTGTCTGCGGCTCTGCCCACTGGCTGGGAGCGGCCAATACTGCCTTTAAGGCGTGCCGTCAATCGCCCCGGGAGGGATCGATCCAGCCGATATTCCCATCGTCACGGCGGTATACAACGTTTGTCTCGCCATTGGCCGCATTCTTGAACACGACAAAGGGGTGATCCGTCAAGTCCAGCTGGACCACCGCCTGGGCAACGGTCTGGCGGTTCATCGTCGTGGTCGATTCTGCAATGATAACGGGGTTGAAGTCCTCGGGGACCTCGTCTTCGTCGCGTGGCGATTCGACGACCGAATAATAGGCTGAGTCGGCTTTCACATTCCCATGGGCGTGATGGTCTTTCAGGCGCCGCTTGTACCGGCGCAGACGTTTTTCGATCTTGTCGGCCGCGTCCTCGAAACTGGAGGTGGCATCGCCCGATCGTGCCTTTGCCTGCAGTTCAACACCGCTGTCCAGGTGAACGAGCAGGTCGCAATCGTACCAGTTGCCGTCTTTTTCCAGCGTCGCCCGCCCTGAATATCCGTGATGAAAATACTTTCCGACCGCTTCATCAATCCTCTCGGTAATGCGCTGGGTAAGCGTTTCACCAACATTCATGTGTTTTCCGGATATCGTAAGGCTCATTCTCTACCTCGATTGCTGCGCAGACCGCAGGGGCCGGTCCATGTTCATGAAACCGGCGGTGTCGACACTATACCGCCCGCCGCATCGAACGGCCGGGGACGCACAGTGTAACGCTACACTATGCCGCCGAGAAGAACCAATACGATCATTTTTTCGATTTCGATGCCGGTTTACGCCTGTCATATCGGGCACGAGCCCTTTTGCCTGATCAACGTCCTGTAAAAACACCGGGCAACGTTCAACGGCGCTTGGCCAGCGCCTTTTTCTCCCGCCGTCTTTGAACCGACGATGGCAGATGGAGCGATTCGCGGTATTTTGCCACGGTGCGGCGGGCGATATCCACGCCCTCGGTCTTGAGCATCTCGACAATGGCATCGTCGGAAAGGACGTTGCTTGCGCTTTCATTTTCGATCAGCGCACGGATGCGCTGGCGAACCGATTCGGCAGAATGCGCTTCTCCCGCCCGGGTGCTGCCGATGGCGGCGGTGAAGAAATATTTCAGTTCATATGTGCCGCGCCGTGTTTCGACATATTTGTTGGTGGTTACCCGGCTCACCGTTGATTCATGCATGTCGATCGCATCGGCAACCTGTTTGAGGCTCATGGGCTTCAGATGAGAAACGCCATAGGCAAAGAACCCGTCCTGCTGGCGGACAATTTCCGTCATCACCTTCAAAATGGTCTGTGCCCGCTGCTCCAGGCTGCGCACGAGCCAGTTGGCGTTTTGCAGGCAATCGGTAAGAAACGCCTTTTCCTCCTTGCCCTGATCATCCCTCGAAACGATGGCGGAGTAGGTCTGATTGACCAGAACCCTGGGCATGGCATCCGGATTGAGTTCGATGGCAAAACTGCCGTCCGGTTTCTCCTGAACCGTAACATCCGGCACGATATTGAGCACAGGTGCAGTATCAAAGGCGCGGGCCGGACGCGGGTCCAGCGCCTTGATTTCGTCCACCATGTCCATCAGGTCATCAAATGAAACTCCGCACCGGCGCTGCAATTCCTCGAAATCCCTTTTGGCAAGCAGGGTCAGGTCTTCCAGCAGGCACGCCATCGCTGGATCAAGATGGTTCTTTTCCCTTAGCTGGATGGCCAGGCATTCCGGCAGGTCCCGGGCAGCAACCCCGCATGGATCGAAGCTCTGCACCAGGGTCAGGGCCTCTTCTGCCTCGCTCGGCTCTGCTCCGGTCTCGCGAACGATCTCGGCAAGCGGTTTGCGAAGAAACCCGTCCTCGTCCAGAACGTCGATGATCTGCGCTGCTGCCATCCGGACAGCCGGGACGGCACGGCTCAGTGCGAGTTGTTCTCCAAGATGCTCCCGCAGGCTTTTGCGGCCTGCCACATACTCACCGATGTCGTGTTCGCCGGCAGCTGGCACGGAAAAGTCCGTTCCCCCTGAAGCGCCCAATTGCTGTGGGCGGGGTTCTCCGCCCGAGCGGTCGCCATCGAATTCGTTCTCAAGCGTGGTACCAAGCTTGTTCTCAAGTGCGGTTCGGCTGGTATCCAGCTCCTTGCTGACATCCCCCGACCGGTCCGACAGGCGCCGCTCCTCCCCGGCATGCTCTCTTGATGCAGGTGCTTCCGCTCCGGTCGAATCTGCTTCAACCTGAGAGTATCCTTCATCCAGCTCCAGCAGAGGGTTCTTTTCAACCTCTTCGCCGATATGCTGCTGCAATTCGGTGCTGCTCATCTGCAACAGCTTGATCGATTGCACCAGCTGCGGCGTAAGAGCCAGATTTTGTGTCTGGCGTGTCTGCAGTTTGACCGAAAGCGCCATCGTTCGACACGGCTCCGAAAACCCGAAATTGGCCGGGCAATTGGCCCGTTCCTTGCTTGGACTATATCAACAGCTTGTTCTCAAAGTGTAAACTGTTCGCCAAGATAGGTTTGACGGACCTGTTCATTGGCCACGATCTCGCCGGGACTGCCATGGGTCAGCACCCGCCCCTCATTGATGATGTAGGCCCTGTCGATTAGGCCGAGGGTTTCGCGCACATTATGGTCGGTGATGAGTACGCCGATTCCGCGCCTTGTCAGATGGCGCACCAGATCCTGAATATCCCCCACGGCAATCGGATCGACCCCCGCAAACGGTTCGTCAAGAAGCATGAAAGAGGGCTGTGTTGCCAGCGCACGGGCAATTTCGCAACGCCGGCGTTCGCCGCCCGACAGCGCAATGGACGGAGACTTGCGCAAATGCGCTATGTGGAATTCTTCGAGCAACGCATCCAGCCTGTGCTCGCGTTCACGCTTGTCTGCGATGGTGATTTCCAGCACCGCGCGGATGTTGTTCTCCACCGAAAGACCGCGAAAAATGGAGGCTTCCTGGGGCAAATAGCCGATGCCCAGTCTTGCCCGGCGGTACATCGGCGTTTGCGTAATGTCGTAGCCGTCGAGTTCGATGCGCCCGGCATCTGCCTTGACCAGACCGGTAATCATGTAAAAGCAGGTGGTCTTGCCGGCGCCGTTCGGGCCAAGCAGGCCAACGGCTTCTCCCCTTCTGACACCGAGATTTACACCGCGCACGACCTTTCGGCCCTTATAGGCCTTTTGAAGGTTCGACACGAGGAGCACGCCCTCACGCGAGCGCGGGGTTTGGCTTTGTGCTGATTGCGCCTGGATATGGGCTGGCGCTGCCGGGGAGTCAGCGGTTTTCTGCTGGGATGCAATGTTTCGCTTTAACGGCGGCATCGAAGTCCGTTTGGCGCCAAAAGGCAGGCGGCGGGAAACAATGCCTGCACTTTCAAGCAGGTTACGCCACAGGCGTGAAAGCTTCCCCGGTTCCACCTGGCCCCCAATGGTCTTCATGATACGGTCAGTTCTGGCTCGGCGTGAATACGCCGCGCACCCTTCCGCCTCCGCCGTTGGAGCAGGGCGTCAGATTGGCGGCATTGGTAGCCAGGTTGATCTGCAGTTTGCAACCTTCCAGAACACTCTCTCCCTGGCTTACCACCACATTACCGGACAAGGTAGCGCGTTGTGCCTGCATGTCCACCACGGCCGTATCCGCGCTGGCCATCTGGTCACCGGACCGCACGGCAACCCGGCCGCTTGCCTCGATCTTGCGGATGTTGCCGCCCGGTGCGTCGCTTTTTGCCTCCCGGCTGTAAAAAACCTTCAGTCGCTTGGTCTTCAGCAAGGTGCTGCCCTGCACCACGGCGACATTTCCCTCAAACAGTGCCGTACCCTGGCCGTCGACGACTTCAAGGCGGTCTGCCTCGATCTGGATCGGCTCCTTGGAATTACTCATTCCCTCAAAGGCTCCGCCAAAACTCTGCGCCAATGCGCTGCCCGCCATGCCAAACAGCAATCCCGCCGCCAGCAGGAATGAGGCCCACTTGCCAGGCAGCGGGAAATCGCCGGTGGTCTCACATTTCGTCACTGGCTGTTTCCTTCGCCGGATTTGGCTTCTTCAAGCGCCTGAACCTTGTCGGGAAAGATGGTCATCCTCACCCGGTTTTCAAACACAACCTTCGCGCCGTTTTCTTGGACAAACATCCGTTCTGCGGAGATTTTTGCCTGTTCCGTGGTCATCTGCACAGGATTTTCGGTTTCCAGCGTTCCAGCTCCGATATCAACCGTTGCATCCAGAAGTTTCGCCGTCATGCCATCATCCGTCACCACCTCGATTTCGCCGCCAAGGTCGAGCCGCTTTGCCTCACCGTCATAAAAACCGGTTCCGGCAAGGATATGGGCATACAGCCCCTTTTCGATCGGAACTTCCGCCGAAATACTGTCGAGTTCAACCTGCTGCGGCTGTTTGGGGTTCTGTATGGCCTGTTTTGCCGTGAGCCGGTAGGGTCGTTGTTCGCCGTCAACCCCGTCCAGTACCGGATTCTGCATCACCATGCGCCCGTTCTCGAACGCTGTGGTGGCTATGGTGACCTGCGGCAGGTTGGCCCTTGAAAGAAGATAGGCACCGGCGATGCCGGCTATAATCAACACTGCAATCACCGGCAGCACAATGCGCAGCCAGCGCACCCGGCTTGAATGCCGGTTGGCCTTCATGAAGACGCTGCTTTCGCGCTTGTTGGCCCAGGTACCTTCTGCAGATTGCTGTGCTGGCGGTATGGAAGCTACCCTTGGTCCGGCGGCCACGGCAGGTGCGGCCGCTGGAGCGGCCGATGGTGCTGCCGGGGATGCTGGGGCATGGCCGCTTCCCGTTATTGCTTCTGCCCTGTGATGAGCTCCGGCCTTGTGATGTTCATCGTGATGCCGGTCCGGGGAAATACCCGATTGCTGCAGGCCTCCTGTTCGAACGGGATAACCGGCAGAACGTGGCGCATGGGCGTTCAAGCCGGGGGAAGCGTGTCCCGTTGCAGGGTCCTGCTGCCCTGCGCCATTGCCCTGCTGTGCTCCGGCAGGATGGTGTGCCGCACGCTTTTCGCCGGTTGGCGCGAGCGGCGTCAGGAGGGAATGGGTCGGTTCGTGTGGCATGGCCGGTCGGATGGACAGCTTTCAACGGGTTTAGGCGACGTTCCCTAGGGATTCATCGTGTTTATATTACGGCACTGCCCCGTTCTGCCCGCCAGGCCCGGACACCGCGGCATCCGTCAGCTGTGCGAGAAAATGTCTTCTTCTTCCCAGCCGGCAAGGTCGAGCCTGGCCCGTGCCGGCAGGAACCTAAAACACTGTTCGGCGATCCGGTTGCGGCCTTCCCTTTCAAGCCTTCCGTCAAGGACTTCCCGCAGACGGTGAAGATACAATACATCGCTTGCC